>CAMGGL010000220.1 GCA_946055575.1 uncultured Candidatus Melainabacteria bacterium | reverse complement strand
CAGCCCATAACTCGTCAGGACACTTACCCTGCAAGACTTTGCCTTTAGATGGCTTTTTGTTTAAATAATTTTCAATAAATCTATCAAATAGAATTTTAAAATCATCAAATTTCATAATTTGATTGTTTTTAATCTCATTCTTTAATTTTTCAGGTCTTTCGGTAATTTTGCCTCCACGATACCCAACAAACCCTTTGGAAAGGTATTCTTTTATTTTCAAAAAGTCCCTTTCCACAGGTTTTGTTTGGGCATTGTAGGGGAGTGCGAAATGGATGTGTATGCCGAGATTCTGAATTAAAGAACCACCGTCTTTTTTATGTTTAACTTTTACGGTTCTTGTTCTACCACCTGCAAAATCTTTACAGCGATAGTCTTTACCATTATCAAGATAAACATCTTCAGGAATTCCAAAATTTAAAACTCCATAATAAAATGCTTGAAAAATATGGTCAGAATTTGGAGAATCTGCGTGCAAAAACCAACCTAACCATTTTGAAGTTTTTGCATCTCTGAATACTGTAACCCAAGGGAAACAAACAGTTCCATTAAAATCGACTGCAACATCTATTTGAGCATGGTCTGATACCCAACAAGTTCCGGCATTTAAGTTTGAATAATCTCTTGGAACATAATTCGCATATTTTTTATTCCAAGCTGATTCGCCATATCTTGCGATAAAAATAGCTTGTTCAGGCACTTCACTTCTTAATCTTCTGATGAAGGTTTTGCTTGTTGGGAAATTACTAACGCAGTCAAATCCCTGCCGTTTTGCAAATCCTAATGTTATGCTCCAAGCAGTTTCAACAGAAGGAGCACCTTCTCTTAAATAAATACTTTTAAAATATTCAAAGCATTCGTTATCAACTTTGCTGAAACCTTTTCTATGATTTCCGTAATGGGATAATAAAGCTGTTATTCCACCACAAGAATATTTTTTCAAAGCTATTGTCAGGGAAGAATAGCAAGCTTTTTTATGAGGATATTTTTGCGACCAGTCTGCAAGAAAATCTATCTTTTCTTGATAGGTCATTCCTTCTGTTAATCTAAACAGTTCCAAATATTTTTCAGCTTTAGCTTTCATCCATTTTGGAGCATTAGAATATGCCTCTAAACTTTGTTCTACTTCATTTTGTGAAGTCGGTGTAAGGTATGATTTATACTTTTCGATATACTTCAAAGGCATAGATGACAACAGAATTTGATAATTTTTATTCCTGCCTGCAAGCTCAAATCTACACTTATATTCTCCGGATTTGCATTTTCTTCTAATTGTTTCTTTTTTACTATTAGTAAGACTGCAAACTTCTTCAATATTTAACCAAACATCTGAAGTGTTATTCATTATTTAACACTCCTTTTGTTTTTGAATAAAACCAGTACGTTTTCTTTCATCCATTGGTCAAATAATTCATTTTTTCGGCTACCTTTAATAAGCATATTTATATAGTTACGAGAGAAGCCTAACTCTTTGCCTAAGTCACTTTGAGTCATCTTCAATTCTTTTAAACCAATGATATATTTTTGATTTAACGATAGCCTCATTCTCTCCGTCCTCTAATCGATTTTTAAATTTTGTTATTCATTATTTAATATACTATTTAAAAATGAATACTCCGTCAATGATTTTAGTAAAATTGTGAACAAAGTAACAAGAAAAATTTAATTCATAATTTTAAAATACTGATTAAATAACGCATAAAGATATATTAAAATATGAAGTATTGTAAAGAAGTTGCGAATAGTTTTGTTGAAAAAATGAATAATTTATGCAAACATGTTTTTTGAAAAGGAGTGCTATTACAAATGACTATACAAGAGAGATTAAAATCATTTAGAATGCAAGTATCTTCAGGAATTGATGCATTTTGCGAAGAGCTATTGAAAAACGGATGTAAAATTACTGCACCGACCATTTATGGTTATGAGGGCGGACAAAGACAACCTAGTGTTTCGTATATCAGCGGATTAATCAAAGTGTATGATGCCAATCCTTTTTGGCTTTTACAGGGTGTCGGAGAGATGTTTGTATCTGAAGAAGATAAATCAAAAGCAAATATGCCTGCAAATATTGATTTATCCAACACAGTATTTATTCCTGTTGTAAATATGGATGTATCAGCAGGATTTGGTTCATTAACTGAAGAGATTGAATCAACTAAAGATTTTGTGTCTTTCGGTAAAGATTGGATTAAAAAGCATATAAGTGCGAATGTAAATAATTTAGTCATGTTTACCGTTCGAGGCGATTCAATGGATGGTGGCAACAGCAGAATTAAAAACGGTTCGCAGATAATAGTAGATACAAGTGTAAAAGAATATATAAATGACGGTATTTATGCAATAAGAATAGAAAACGCCTTATTTGTAAAACGCCTGCAATATATGCCGGGCAAATTATTAGTTAAAAGCGATAACCCAATATACCAACCATTTGAAGTGGATTTAAAAACTGATAGTGTGAATATTATTGGTGCTGTTGTTTATGTTATGAACGACATGTCCTGCATATAATAAAATAATTGTAAAGGGTCACA
>CAMGGL010000219.1 GCA_946055575.1 uncultured Candidatus Melainabacteria bacterium | reverse complement strand
ATGTACTCAAATGAGTAACATATACTATGGTAATAATATTTTACAAATCCGACAAACAGGACAATTTTAAAAGAAGAACCCTATAGCAAAAAAATTTTAATAAGGCAAAAAATAGGAAAAACAGGACAATTTTTAACATAGGTTAAATACATAAAAAATATTCCCATAGGGATTTACATATATGGGATTGCTAATAAAAACGCAGCACATCTACAACATATAATACCACTTATGGGAATATTAAACATTTTTAACTTATATTAAATATATTAACTTTTTCAAAAAAATTAAAAACAATACAGTTTTTAACATATTTTCATAAATAAAAATTTTAACAATCATTAACCAAAATGTCTAATTAACAATTTTTCATAAATGTTAATTGAAATTAAATAATCTTAAAAATTGTTAAATGTTAAAAAATATTAATTAAAATTAAAAAATGTTAAAGAAGATGAACAACACACAGTTTTTTTTATATATTTTTTATTTATAATTTTTTTCAAAATTTTAATTTTTTTCATCTTTGGATTTTAACTATCTGTACTCATTTGAGTACATTTTCCAAGTCAAGTACATACATTTTTATAAACCTTTAGGTTTATAACATTTATATTTTGACATTGTTTCATATAGATTTACATCATTTTTGTTAATGTTTTATTTGAATAATATCGTCATAACTCTTTATACCTCATAATGTTATGTTTGACCGACTTTATATTAAATAATATATAATATTATATATAATAATATATTTTTTATTGTATATGTTTTTATATTATTATATTTTTATGTTTTAATATTGTTTAATATAAAATATTTGGTAGTTTCATATATTTGTATTACCTTTGCGTTTGAATTAGTTAAGTTATATTGTTTAACATATAAAAAAAAGGAAGTTAGTTTATGGATACAAGAAGTAATGTATTGATTCTGTGAGTGTGAAGTGTGACACCATATACAACGAGGTATATATGCAGAATGTTGCGTTATTTGATTAGTTTTCATTATTTAAAATAGTTTTTTTTCTTTTTCTTATGGAGAATAAAGGTGTTTTCAAGTATTTGGAATTTGAGGAAGTGAGGAAGTTATCCTTGTTTGATTTTGTTTCCTATTGTGAGGGTGTGATGTCAGATATTTCTTCTTGTGGTGATGGTGAATTATGCCGTGGCAAGGATGATTTTTTGGTTTTGAAGAGTATTGAGGATGTATATATATCATTTTGTCTGAAAAAGGTATATGAGGATAGTGGTTATAGTGTGATAGGTTTCAAGTTTGATTTTGATTTGTCTATGAGTGATGCTGATTGGGTTAAGGATGTGAAACGTGTTGGCAGCATTGTATTGGATAGTGAACGCACTGGTTATGTGATATATGATGTTAATGGTAATCGTATCCCTTTCAGTTTCATTGATGTTGTCGGTGTAATATTGAAAGAGTTATTGTTAAAGGTTAGTGTTTTCTATAAGAACAAGTACAATGTGATAGAGAGTGATATTGATTAACATCATTTAACATAAAATATTTGGTAGTTTAAAGAATTTATTATACCTTTGCAATATCAAAAATAACAAATAAAAAATCAATTAGTAATAGATATGGAAAAGGTAATTGTTTATAAGTCATTCAATGGTCGTTTGTTTGATACTGAAGAGAAGTGTCTTGCATATGAGAATATGAATAGTGTAAAAGGCGATAGTAATAACATAAGGAAACATTTCACGTCCTATATGGTAGATGGGAAAGTTTTTACCAAAGAGAAGATTGGTTATTCCAGTGACAAGGAAGCCATTGAGATGGCGAGGGTTATGAATTGCCGTAGAGATACAATACACAAGTTAATTGCCTATAAATGTCCGGTGTGTCAGAAGTGGCATGTTGGCAGAAGTAGAAAAGTTCTTACTGAAAAAGAGAGGGAGCATTATATGAAAGTTGGTTTCATTAACAACATTTAACTAAAAATATTTGGCTGTTTCAGATATTCTTTGTATCTTTGCGGTGTTGAAATTAAGAATAAAAATCAATTAAGACAGATATGGAAGAATGTAAATATTTAAATGACAAGTATGCGATTAACAAGTGGATATTTTTCACTTTTAACTATCCTTATGATTTCATTGAGCGTTGTTGGTCTGATGCGCCCATGATGGCTTCACATATTCGTGAGAAGTTCAGTTCATATGGTGGTGATATGAATCGTCTGTATTGCGAGTTGGATAAGGCTAATAGCGACAAGTTATTGGAGTGGGTTTTGGATAACTACAATAGTGAGCGCAAGTTATATGGTGATTTAGATTAAGTTTTTCATAAATATAAAGTTTCTGGAATATGTTTGAAAGAATATTTACGTTTGTCAATTATAGTTTATTTACCTTTATATTGATTATGTCAATGGATAATTTGGGTAAGATACTTGGTTTTGAGCAAATGGAAGAATTGGGTATATCAATGGTTTTTGGTGCGGTATATTTGCACTTGATGATAATGGATAAGAAGAAAAAGGACAAGGAAGAAGAAAAAGATGGGGTTGATTAACATCTTTTAAC
>CAMGGL010000218.1 GCA_946055575.1 uncultured Candidatus Melainabacteria bacterium | reverse complement strand
AGAGCCCTTGGTAAGATAATTTTGGACGCGGCTTCGATTGCCGCCATCTCCACCAGGACAGAATAATCCGAAACTTGTTATCATTGGTAACTGTTTCGGATTTTCTTTATTTTTAGATTTTGATATAGTTTAGGCAGGGCGTTAACCCTGCCTTGATTGCTAATCATTATACTTTGATTTTATGTATTCGGATACCGAATCTATTTCTGGAAATAATGTTGATTTGTTTATCGACAATAAGTCTAACTCTTCAAGTATTTTTTGTTTATTAGTCACCAATAAAAGAACCATTTTGTTATCATGAATCAAGCGCAAATTCTCATTTATTTTCTTTTCAGGGTGATAATTTATCCCACAAATAATAAAAGCACCATCTTGTTTCACAATTCTGTTGTTGTCTTTTTTAGGTAAGACGACAAAACAGTTATCCATATCATAGTTTCTTATTCTGTTTACAAATCCAGGCTTTTCTGTTTTTACCTCATGAATGAATCTGTTTACGATTTCTTCGTTACCTTTACCAATGTATAGATAATCCATTAGCTCTCCTTGATCTTCAAAAGAGAAAAGTGGTAGTGAAGATAACATTGCAACAGTGTCACTATTTTCATATTTTACACTGCTTTTTTGTGGAGAAAACACTATGATTTCCCCGATATTTTTTGGATTACTACAACAGGAGAAATATAACGCCACTAACGGATTTTTAGTAATATCAAGTAATCTTGTTGGCAAACCATAGTGTTGCATTTTCACTAAATAGTCAATATGATGAGTTGCATTTTTAAAGTCGTTCGGACAATTTATAAGCAATTCCTGATAGATGTGATTTTCGTTTTTAACAAGATTATCATTTCTTAATATTGAGGGACTTAATTTGTATGATGCTTTTGAATGTCCACGATAGTATAAATCTTTTTGCTCAGGTAAATCATCTAATGTTGTTAGTAGGTCGGAAACATTTTTGATAATATGAATTTCTGTTTTGTCCGTACAATAAACAACGGTGTTATATCTACTATAAGAGATTTCCTTTAACTCTTTGTGAAGATACTCAATGAAACAATCCATAATTTTTTCTGTAGGCTTTTCAAATTTCATTTTACTTTTAAAAATTTTAAAGCACCAGAAAAGAATTGCAAATGCTTCTTGTCCATCGATATAATCATTAATCTTTTTTGAGTATATTCTATATACTGTATGCAAATCATTAGAACTTTTAGGATAGTTATGGCTATACAATTTAACTAATTCTTCTGAATATATATTAAAAGAACTTTTTATATCATTTTTTCGTATGTTGTCAGAAAATAATTCTGCGACATCACAATATCCATTAGTTCCCATTTTATCTTCAAAATAGACTTCCAGACATTTCTTTATTATTGTAGATTCATCAAGGTCGAAAAAGAAGAAAAACATATTATCACCACTTTCAACTTGATTATACTACTCTTGAAAATATATTGTCAAATAAACATGAAGAAGAGCAGGGTGTTAACCCTGCCTTTTATCGTTATGCTCGTGCTTTTTCATATCTTCTTCAAAGTCCTTTTGAATTTGTGGTAGTAGAAATCGTGCGAGCTTTTCTATTTCATATTCCGGAATGTTCCATTTGATCTCTTTCGTCATTTGGAATCATCCTTGCATTTATTCTTTTATTTTGGTCATCATCCTTTCTGTGTGTTTGATAATTTGGACATTGTTTTTGTTGTAGTTTTCATAGTCTTGTCCTCCTTTTCAACCACACAATACCGCAAAGGATATGATAAGTCAACTACAATATTTGCGAAGCGAAAAAAGGGTGCGGGTTTCCCGCAAATAAAGGTGTTCGGCGGAACGCCGAACGCTCTGCTTGCCTCAGCTAAAGCTGAGAAAGGGCAAGTGCAAAATTGGAATACTCAATTTTTTCCTAAATCATTGAGAATTTTTGCTTTTTTGTTGTAATTTGGAGCAGAGTCGGAACAGCACTTTCAAAAATGGAATACATTTCAAAATCCCCGAACGGCACTGCCGGACGGTGTTTATCAGAGTATCCCGCTTCCATGCGGAATACTCTTTTATCCTGCATCTTTATCGACCTTGCAAATAATGGCTAATTTGAGTACTTTTTCTTCATTGTCAATTACCTATCTTCTTGCCAAAAGGTGCTCACAAATCGTCTACAATCGAGTTTTATCATCAGCTCGATTACTTACCTAAAATGAGAAAAATTTTCAAAAACGCCCTTTCTTATTGTTACTATATAATTTTTCATACCAGGGGTAGCCCATTTTTTTAGAAAGGGATTTCTATTGTTTGTGTGCAGTCTAATGCTCCCGGTGGGTACATCAAATGCACCCTATACAGAGTTCATTCTGTCAGAATTTTTACAGCCAATTTAAAACCCATCTCAAATGCTTGTGTCTCAATCAGCGAAGCGTATTCAGTAAAGCAATCAACATACTTTTCAAACACATCCAAGTCATCATTCTTGAGTGAAGAAGATAGCGTTTCGTGATGCTTAGCAATCAATGAAACTAATTCTTTCTCCTCGTCAGTAATAACTTTATCTTCATTAGGTATGATGTTTCCATACCAT
>CAMGGL010000217.1 GCA_946055575.1 uncultured Candidatus Melainabacteria bacterium | reverse complement strand
AATTTCACCATGGTTTCCTTGTTTAACTTCATTAATAGGGACTATCGTTGGGGGGTTGATTTCATTAATATCAACTTGGATAATTACAAGCAGAACTCATAAACATAATTTTGAAATGCTAAAAAAAAGACAAGACATGGAAGCAGAGGCAATTACAAATGCATTAATAACAGAATTATATGCATTAAAGGCTATATTTGAACATGAATTTATGCCTAAAATATGTAATGAAGAAACATATTTAAATTACGAATATCCTCTTGGAACAGATTATTTTTCGATATTTAATTCAAATACTTCTAATATCGGTAAAATAAAGAATGATGAACTTAGAACTTGTATAATAAATCTATATGTAACTGCAAAATTCTTTTTAGATTCTATTGTTACTAATAATAATGCATTAGCCGATTATGAAAAATATTATGATGAAATTCATAGCATAACTTATGCCGAGACAGACCATTTTACTGTTCCCAAAGACAAAGAAAATTTAGATTTTGCTTTTGAAAGATTGGAAAAATCCAAAGAAGAAAATTTATTGCCAGCATGTAAGAAATTATCCGATTTGTTTGAATGTTTAGATAAAATATTGGCAGAAAAACGACCTAATTAAATCTAAAATACTTATTCCAAAACTGACCGATTGTTATGCAAGCGTGGAATATTTCAAAATCTGATTTAAACGGATTGTGGATTGTTCTGCAAGCGTCTGTGTAATCATACATGTCTTTAAATAGTTGTAATTGTTTAAATAGAGGGTAGTTGTAGTACATTTCTTTTTTCTTGCTGTTTTAATAAATTTCTATTACAATTATAGTAATAGAGCATGGCAAATACTGTAAAGGTAGATATACCTTAATTTTAACAAAAATTTACTTATTAATTTATAAATGTATTTATGCTAAAATAAAGAGGTTAAGTGATACTTATAACACAAGGATGTATAAAATTGTACACACCACCATTTGAAATTACATCAAAAATAATTGAACTTATCTCCAATATTTCGGAAAAGATTGGAGAGATAAATTCGCTTCAGGATAGTCCGTACCATGTTCAATTGCGAAAAGAAAACCGAATAAAAACTATTCATTCATCTTTAGCTATTGAAAATAATAGTTTAAGTCTAAAACAAATTACGGCAATTATTGACGGAAAGCGAATTTTAGGTAATCCGAACGAAATTAAAGAAGTAAAAAATTCAATTCAGGCGTATGATTTGCTTTTATCACTAAATCCTTATAAAGAAAAGGATTTACTTAAAGCACATAAACTTATGATGCAGGATTTGGTAGAAAGAAACGGCAAATATAGAACCGACGGTGTAGGGATTTTTGACGGAGAAAAAGTTGTTCATATGGCACCACCGGCAGACAGGGTTCCTGAACTTATGGGGGATTTATTTGAATGGCTAAAAATAAGTGATATACATCCGCTTATAAAAAGTTGTGTTTTTCATTATGAATTTGAGTTTATTCATCCTTTCCAAGACGGAAATGGCAGAATGGGACGTTTGTGGCAAACTGTCATTTTAAAAGAATGGAAAGAAGTTTTTGCTTGGCTTCCGGTTGAAACTTTAGTAAAAGAAAATCAAAAAGCGTATTATTCTGTCCTTAGTGTGAGCGATAGTGCCGCCAATAGCACTAAATTCATAGAATTTATGCTTACATTGATTTTAAATACAATTGAAGAAATTATTAAAGCTGAAGAAAAGGTTACCAAAAAGGTTACTATAAAGGTTACTATAAATCAGAAAAAAATTATTGATGCAATTAAGAAAAATCCGCATATAACACAAGAAGAACTCGCTGATAGGCTTGGAATAACAAAGAAAAGCATAACTGCCAATATGAAAAAACTTCAAGATAGTGAATTGATAAAAAGAATTGGTGCAAATAAAAACGGTTATTGGCAAGTCAATGAGTAATGCTTTGTGTTACTATGTAAAGATTTGAATGCTTTCCTGGTGCTTTCACGCTAATGTGTTTCCTGATATAAGGAGGAAATATGAAAGAAATTAGCGGATATAACATTAGCGAAAAAGAGTTCAAGCAATTAAGCAAGTGGGCGCAGAATATTTACAACACATCTGTGGTTATAGATTATTTTGTTGCTAACCAACCGGAGATTGAAGAATGCTATAATCTCGCACCGGTAATCAAACACCTGCGAAACGATGCAGATGTGCTAAACGCATTCTTTATAGATCACGAAAAAGATGTCGAAATTTAAATACTGTTTAAAAGATGTTTAAATACCGTTTAAATCGTGTTCAAAAATTGTTGTGTTGAAATGATACGTTTTTAGACGCATACACTTGATGCTTGCACACAAAAGAGCAATGAATGGTGTAGCTTGAAAGGAGTACACTATGATTGAAATCGGTAAAAAATACAGATTAAAAAAGCTAAAAGGCTGGTTTGAAAAAGATAGCGAAGAATTTACAGTTCTACGTTTTGGAGAACACAACAGTGTTGGGTGTGTTGCACCGGATGGCGAAAAATATCTGTTTAATAAAGATTTTTTGATTGACCCTGACAAGCCGGATGAAATATACGCAGATATTACAATAACGAAAGGTTAAACTATGGTTG
>CAMGGL010000216.1 GCA_946055575.1 uncultured Candidatus Melainabacteria bacterium | reverse complement strand
ATACTTTATGCCGTATTTTACATCTTCAAATGTATCACCATCAATCATTTTGTTAAGTGATTTTGTTGCACTGTCATTAGCCTTTACTTCAACAGGTACAAGTGAATTTGCATCTCTAACTATAAAATCCATTTCAACTGAGCCTCTTTCATCTCTGTAGAAATACAACTCATACCCTTGCTTTTTCAAAGCATCTCCAACAGCACTTTCATAAATTGCACCCTTATAGGTGTTAAAATTCTTATTCGCTCTTAAATCCTCCTGAACCTCATCATCAAGAGAAGCAATCAGCAAACCGATATCTCCAAAATACAGCTTGTAGTTATCGGGATTATAATTTCCCTTCAACGGCAATTCCGGTTGTGCCATGCAGTAACAAACATTTATAATTCCGGCATTCTCAAGCCAATCAACTGTTCCGATATAATCTCTGTTTCGTGCATTATGGGCAACCTTTGTGATTTGGAACTTTTTGTTTTCCTTGCCCAAGAACACAGGTATTTTCCTGTAAATATTAAGAATTTTTGCCTTGTCTAATCCGGCTGCATATTTTGTTATATCCTCTTCATAATCCTTTAGTATTTGCTTTTGCATTTTTAAGGTTCCGCTGTAATTACCATTGTTTACAAAGGCATTCACGATAGCAGGCATTCCGCCGATAATCATATATTCTCTGAAATTTTCTAACAAAACATCATATTCAAGCTGTGAAAAGGGTTCAAGATTTATCATATGCTGATAAAATTCTTCAATTTGCTCTTCGGAATATCCCTTTGCCCACAGGAATTCTTCAAAATCCAAAGAGTGCATTTCGTAATCCTCTTTGTAGCCAACACTATTAGATTCAATCTCATTGTAGTTAATGCCCATAAGTGATCCGGAACATATGACATCATAGCGCCCGTCTATCTTAAATGATTTCAAAGAGGTTGCACAATTTATGCAATCCTGTATTTCGTCAAAAAATATGAGAGTTTCATCAGGGATAAACACCTTTGACGGATCAATCAGTGTTATGTTTTTTATAATTCGGTCAACCTCGAAGCCGTCGTCAAATATGCCCTTATATTGCTTTTGCAAAACAAAATTAATCTCAATAACATTTTTATAATTAGCGTTAGCAAAGGCTTCAATCGATTTAGTCTTTCCGATTTGCCTTGCGCCCTTTACTATCAAAGGCAACCTATCATTTCTGTTTTTCCAATCAACCAAAAAGCCGTCAATTTTTCTTTTCAAAAGCTCCATATAATCACCTCATGCTAATAATATCACATTTTTACACGCTTTTCAAGAATATTATTTCACATTTTTCTGAGCTATTGAAAAATATTTTTCACATTTTTGCAGGAAATTTGACGATATATTTCACATTTTATCATAATTTATCTTTTTTCTTCGATTAGGAAATAAAAATGTAATTGTTATAATTCAAATAATTCGTTAAAGGAAACGGCGTAATTTGTTTATTAAAGTGTTGCTCTTTGGTGATAATAATTATATGTTTGCAATAAATTTCTGCATTAATATTGCGTACTGATGATGATTTTGTCGTGTATTATATCGCGTATTGCCGGAGATTTTATAATATTTTATCTTGCGTACTGCTGACAATTTCCTGCTCAACCAAAGCTGCTTATTTTTTATGTATTGAACAAATTTTGCAAATTGTTCATATACAGTTTGACTCACGCATAAATTCAACAAGCACATGAAAATGAATAACAAACGCATTGTGTTTCTATAAAGCCGAACGGTATAACGACATATATTAATAATAATTAACAAAATATAAATTGCTTTTTGTGCGGCGGTATGGTATTATTTATTTGTAACGAACGTTTTGAATGAATGAGGGTGATTTTATGGCGAATTATACGCCTGAGCAATGGAATTCAAAAAAGCAGGAGCTTATGGTAGCTTGCTTTGACGGCTTTGCCGAGCTCGGTCTTCACGGCACGGGGATTCGTACGCTTGCAAAGCATTGCGGATATACGACATCTATGATTTATACATATTTTAAGGATTTGGATGACCTGATTATTCAGTCCACCGAATATTGTATGAGCAAGGTTGAGGACGACTTTATGGCGAAGGCTCCGACGGATATTGAGGATTTGTGGAGATTTATAAACGAGATACCTTATTGGACTGCCGAAAAGCACGGCAAGAAATACAGGCTTATGTATCAGGTTTACACCCACCCGAAATATATCGAGCACGGAAGAAAATTCTTTGCAGGAGTTGATAAGCGTTATACGGAATACGCAAAAGGACTCGAGCCAAAGCTCGGTATCCCCTATGAAAAGCTAACGCCGATGATTTTCATATTAATCAGAGCGTGCGTACACTATGCACTCTTTGAGGATGAATTTTATTTGAAATCACAGATAGCCGTGCTAAAAGAAGCATTAGAGCTGTTTGTTATGAAATATAATCCGAAATACAAACCTAACATAAATTCTTAGGAGGAAAGCATTATGAAAAAACGAATTTTGAGTATTGTTATGGCAATATGTCTTCTTTTGTCCTGCGCGCCGATAACGGCATTTGCCGCAGACACCTATGATGTTTTTATAGGCGATGTCGGCTTTAAGGTAGGCG
>CAMGGL010000215.1 GCA_946055575.1 uncultured Candidatus Melainabacteria bacterium | reverse complement strand
CAAAGTCCCAATAGAAGCTGCAAATCCGGAAAAATTTTATATTTATATTACAGACCCGATGCTTGCGACAGGAAATTCTCTCCTTGCCGCAATTGATTTGTATGCAAATAAAGGAATTCCTATAAAAAATATAAAATGTATTTGTATAATAGCCGCACCTGAGGGGATTAAAAATATTCAAAAACATTATCCTGACATCGAGATTATTACGGCTGCAATAGATGACCATTTGAATGAAAAAGGTTATATTGTGCCGGGAATGGGTGATGCCGGAGATAGGATTTTTAACACTCTGTAGTGTTACTTTTATCTTGTTATATTAAGATCTGTTAATATAGTTATATTATTCATTAAAGTTTTTGGAAATTATGCCGTTTTATATTCTGTGTAGTTTTTACTATGGAGATAAGTAAGATGGTGACATCAAAAGTAAGTAGCGTACAAAATGGCAATTCTAAATCCGCACAAGTAAAAAGACAAACTGAAATAACTGTTAAGTCCGGTGAAACTTTAGCTCAAATTGCGAAACGATATAATATGACGCCGAATGAATTTATGGCGTGGACGGGATTAAAAAAATCCGCTTTAAATGCAGGACAAAAGATTGCCTTGCCTAATGATACAGTACCTGCAGGTAAGGGTATTCTTGCATTGGCAAGAAAGTACGGGATGACTCTTGATGAATTTTGCAAGCTGAATAATATTTCAAAAACATATTCACCGGCTAAGGGTGAGGCTTTTTATGTTAAAAATCATAATAAATCTAATGCTTCATCTACCGCAAAAACACAACCATCAGAAACAAAAGCCAAACCGGCAACTCAAAAGCCACAAGCAACGCCAAAAACAATAGAAACAAAACCAAAGGCAAAGCCAAAGGCTAATACGGGTAATGTGAGCGGAAATGCTGCTGCAGGTGCTAAAGTTGCCACTGTTACTGAAAATAAGGCAAAATGGGGGTCTTCGTATACTCCACAAGAACTTGCGGATAAGATATATGAGGCTTCTAAAAAATATGCAGCCGTAGGCAAACCTGATTTTGATGCTTTAATAGATGAAATTAATCCTAAAAATGCTGAAGAAGTTTTGAAGGCATACACGAAAAAAGAAAGTTTGATAAATACAATAGTTTCAGAAGTGGGTAGTAAAAAAGATGCTCGTAAAAAAGCTGTTATGCACGTATTTGATGCTTTATCAAAAGAAAAGAATATACCGGCAGCTGTGCGTGAGAATTTTGAAAAAGAGCTAAACAACCAATTTAATTCTATCGGTTGGGTCAGCACTAAAAGACTTGACAAAACAATTACGCGGATGATGCAAACTCCGGAACAATTAGCTAAAGAAATGGCAGCGTATGTTGATGATCATATAGCTGCAGTGGGTGATTATGACTATCAAGAAATGTTATCTTTAGTTGGGTCGCATAATGCTTCTCAAGTTGTAACTGCATATAATAAAATCAGTCCTAAAGAATCTTTAATTAATGCTATTACAAGCGAAACCGGCAGTTCTTCGAAAAGAAAAGCTGCTGTTATGCACATATACGATGCTATAGCCAAGCAAAAGGGAGCTTCACCGAATTTGCGTAATCAATTCATAGCAGAATTGGATGCTCAATTCGATAAAACTTTTAGTATGGTGGATACTGAAAAGCTTGATAATATGATTAATGATATGCTCAAGACAAAACCGAAGAAGAAAGAGGTTTTACATACTGATAAATATGTTTCTGACGGACAATTAAAAATACCTGATAGTGGTTATATAGTGTCAAAAGCCGGTATTACCGTACAAAAACATTCTGGGAAACCGCCTATTCCGGTTGATTCAAAAGGTAATGTAGTTGCAGATGTGCGAAAATTTCAACCTACTAAAAAGGGGGCTTTATCAGGTAAAACGATTATGGTTAATGCCGGTCATGGTTGGGGTGGAAGTAATGTAGATAGCGCTTCTTTCAAACCCGGATCAAGATATAAAGATAAAAACGGTAAAATGCTTGAAGAATGGTATAAAAACCGAAATTACGCTGATAATTTAATTGAAGAACTAACAAGAAATGGTGCCACGGTAATTTACACAACAGGTGATGCAAAACAAGTATGTGATGCCAAAGAAAAATTTAAAGCAGATGTATTGATAAGCTTACACTGTAATGCGGTAGACAATAACCCGGAAGTTAATGGCTTACGAATTATTCATGACGGCATTGATAGTAAAGCAAGTGATGATTTTGCAAAAATAATGGAAGCTCAACTGAAATCACAGGTAAATCCGAATACAAAAACAATGAAAGCAAAAGAAACTCAACATGGCTATATAGGCTTAATTGATGAGTCCAATAAAAGAAGAATACCTGCACTTATGTTAGAAATGGGTTTTATGTCTAATCCTACAGATAAACTAAACATTGATTCAAGGGCTCAAAGACAATTGTCAATGAAAAATGTTACACTTGCAACGATGAAATATTTAGGTATAGATGTATCAAAATATAATGATTAAAAAGGTAAACAAAATATGGATTGGCTAACAAAAATATTTAGTTATATAAAAGTAAAAGTAACCGGTGATGCTGATGTCTCATCAAATCATTCGGTTAAAT
>CAMGGL010000214.1 GCA_946055575.1 uncultured Candidatus Melainabacteria bacterium | reverse complement strand
TTATTATATCATTAATTATTAATTTAGAAAGGATTTTTATGGATTTACAACGATTATTAAGTTATACAAGGCGTGCTGTGGATGACTACGCCATGATTGAAGAAGGTGATAAAATCGCTGTCGGGATTTCCGGAGGCAAGGACTCTCTCACTCTTCTCTATGCATTAAAAAATTTGCAACGTTTTTATCCCAAACACTTTGATTTAATTGCAATTACAGTTGATTTAGGTTATGAAGGTTTTAATTTAACGCCAATAGAAGCACTTTGCCATGAATTAGATGTAGAATACCATATTGTACATACAGACATCGGAAATATTGTGATTCATGAGCGAAAAGAGTCTTCTCCATGCTCTCTCTGTGCGAAAATGAGAAAAGGAGCTCTAAATCAGGCGATTATTGAATTAGGATGCAATAAGGTTGCATATGCGCATCACATGGATGATATGGTTGAGACATTAATGCTTTCCTTAATTTTTGAAGGACGTTTTTATTCTTTTTCACCGCGAACGTACCTTGATAAAACAAAATTAACAGTCATTCGACCGATGATGTATGTACCTGAAGCAGACGTCAAAGGTTTTACAAATAAATATAAGTTACCGGTTGTGAAAAACCCGTGCCCTGTAGATGGCATTACCAAACGTGAATATGCTAAAAATCTTGTTCGTCAGATTAACTTAGAACATCCGGGAGCCAAAAAAAGATTATTTACTGCTATTATTGATGGAAATATTGAAGGTTGGCCGCAAAAACAACCAAGTTTTCGAGAAACGAAACGTGGAATGAATCACAAAATTGAAATATAGATTACATAATATTATTATCGTAAACGGAGTAATTATCATGAAAGAAAAAGCATATTACCAGGATGTGGACAAAAAAAATGAAATAAAACTTAGAAAACGTTTAGAGAAGCTTCCAAAGTTCTGCAAGACCTTTTTTATTGGAATTGAGCCTACTACTGCTTCCAGAACCAGGCTTGCCTATGCTTATGATCTAGGATGTTTCTTTGAATATATGCATGAAAATAATCCTATTTGCCAAAAGATGGAGATTAAAGATTATCCTATTTCAATTTTAGAAGAACTAACTCCAACTGATATTGAAGAATATCTTTATTTTTTGAAATATTATGAAAAAGACGGTGTAGAACATAAAAATGATGAACGGGGAATAAAGCGTAAATTATCTTCATTACGTACATTTTATCGTTATTTTTATAAAAAAGAAATGATACAGAATGATCCTGCAATTAAAGTTGACATGCCAAAACTTCATGATAAAGCTATTATTCGTCTGGATGTGGATGAAGTTGCTATGTTATTAGATGAAGTAGAATCCGGTGAAAGTCTGACTGAGCGCCAAAAAACGTTTCATGAAAAGACAAAAGTACGAGATTTAGCTATGATGACGTTGCTTCTTGGTACCGGTATTCGTGTATCAGAATGTGTTGGATTGGATATGGAGGATGTTGATTTTAAGAATAACGGTATCAAAGTACATCGAAAAGGAGGCGCTGAAGTAATCGTCTATTTTGGTGACGAAGTTCGAAAGGCTTTAATGGAGTATTATGTAGAACGACAAAAAATTACCGCGGAAGATGGAAGCATAAATGCTCTCTTTCTATCATTACAGAATCGTCGTATAACAGTCCGGGCAGTTGAAAATCTGGTAAAAAAATACTCGAAATTAGTTACAAATCTAAAAAATATTACCCCTCATAAGCTTCGTAGTACTTATGGCACCAATCTATATCGAGAATCAGGCGATATTTATCTGGTAGCAGATGTATTAGGCCATAAGGATGTAAATACTACCAGAAAGCATTATGCAGCCTTAGATGATGACAGCCGTCGTAGCGCTGCCAAATATGTTAAATTAAGAGATGTTTAAAACCTCATTAATTTTTTTTGTAATTCTATCTTGAACCATAGCAGCTATTTCGTGTGTTTTCATATTACCATATTCTTCATAGTAGATTGGCTCTAAATAATGAACCTGAGTTTTGACAGGACCCATCCAAAAGGAATTGAATACACGATAAGAGTCAATTAAAGCAACCGGAACTATAGGTGCTTTTGTTTTTAATGCGATTTTAAAACTGCCTGCTTTAAAATCACATACTTTATTTTTATTATTGAACTCGTATCCTCCTTCCGGGAATAAAATGTATCGCTTTCCATTTGCTACTTCATTTGAAACGTCATTGATTACAGTAAGCGCTTGGCGAACATCTTTTTTATCTAAACGCTTTCCGTTTAATAAATCAATTGCCTCTCTGACAAATATAGCATATGATTTATTTTTATCCATAACAAAGGAACAAGGTTTTTTATGTGTATAAACAATGCCAAAAACATCATATTTTCCCTGATGATTTGGATACATCATATAACCACCCTCTTCAGGTAAATTTTCCAGTCCATAAGCTTTGGTTCGAATACCACCTGTACGCTTCATCATTCGAATTGCCCGTTTAGCAAGTGCATAACATTCTTCTTCATTATATTTTTCAGGATGCCTGGCGTAATAACGCATTTTTGTAAGCATGAGCGGTGCACGAAACAGGTTCATAAATATAACATAAATAAATCGAATCAT
>CAMGGL010000213.1 GCA_946055575.1 uncultured Candidatus Melainabacteria bacterium | reverse complement strand
ACAGTAGAAAAAAAAATGTATTGGGGGAAAAGAAATTAAAAAATATATATAAAATAAAATGATTAGATTATACGATTTTATAGTTGAATCCAAAGATGATGAAGATAAAGGAAAACTGACTTCATCAAATAAAGAACGATTAGAATTATTACAAAAGATATTAAAAAATAAAAAATATTCAGAGTATATTGACACATTAAATAAAATGCTTGATGATCCTAAGGCCAAAATATTACTTAAAGATGGTTTTGGTGGTGAATTAGGAAATATGCAATTTACATTTAAAAAACGTAATATATCTGTTAGAAAACTTAGACCTACACAATCTGAAATTGATATTACAAAATCTGTAGATTTCCCATTAGAACATCCAGAAAATATTGATAATTTTTATAAAAATGCGGATGCATGTGAAATTATTATGCCTTTAATTACATTCCGTGGTAACTATATTATAGATGGTCATCATCGTTGGTCACAGGTATTTGCATTTAATCCTGATGCAAAAATGGTTTGTTTTGACTATGATGCAGATATATCACCAATTCAAATGCTTAAAGCTACTCAAGGTGCTATTGCTGCAGTAAAAGCGGAAAATGGTGATGGTAAGATTCCAGTTAATACTGTTGATGGCGAAAATGTGTTTGATGATAAGTTAGATTCTGATGCAATTAAAGAACATATTAAAAAAACTGCAGTTGATGGTGTAGTAGATACATTTAAAAAATATAAAAAGGAATTAACAGATATTGATAAGGTTAGTGATTTTGTTACAGATAATCTTATGTCACTTAAATCAAATAACTATCCTGAAACAATTAAAGGTGAATCTGCTCCAAATAGAGGATTAATGCCACAAACAGATAAAGGTGGAACTGATTCAAATGACAAAAAAACATCATTACCATCAAAACATGGATCAGCATTAAATAAATTAAAAGATGGTAAATTTGTACAATCTATATTATAGCATATAACATGAAAAGTTTAAAAAAATTTATTTTAGAAAGTAACGTATTAAATTATAGTTATAGTTACATGAATAGTTTTAAGCACTGGGCAGTTCGTCATGGTTTAGCAGGAAAGAAGTGGTATTGGGATGGTGGTGAATGTGTCGATGGTGTTACAAATGAAACCATTAAAGTTGATGGTAAAGTACTTACTGCTGATAGTAAGACAACATGGGATGAAGCTTTAGAAATACTTAAGAAATGGTTTGAAGAACATCCTCAAGAAACAAATACCAATACATCTGAAAAACAAAAATGGGATGATTTAGAAATTGACGCAATTAAAAAATTCTTCCAAAATTGGTCTAATAAATTCACTGTTGAGAAAAACACAAAAACTGGAACATTAAAAGTTTCTTATAAAGACAACCCAGATGAGTTTTTTATTCTATATAGAAGAAAATTTACAATAAGACTTGACACTGGTGCACCCCAACTTAGATTAATTAAACAACATAATGATGAAGATGCAACATTAGATGATATGTTTGAAACATTAGCTAATTACATTTCTAAACGTTATAAAATAAGTAAACCATAAAGATATTGAAACAAAAAAACAAT
Source organism: uncultured Candidatus Melainabacteria bacterium (assembly GCA_946055575.1). Taxonomy (GTDB): domain Bacteria; phylum Cyanobacteriota; class Vampirovibrionia; order Gastranaerophilales; family Gastranaerophilaceae; genus Zag111. Next base: position 1,049 of record CAMGGL010000213.1, on the reverse strand, counting down.
GAAAAGTTTAACCAAATTTTTAAAAGAATCATTTTTTAGTGATAGTGAAAAGGCACCAGAAATAGTAACAAAGCATTTGGGACTAAAATACGCTACTGGTGAAGGAAATTCTGAATCTCAGTATACTATTTGTGGTGAAAAATCATATGTAGAACGTGGTAAGGTTGAAGGACAAAGTAATGTATTTGTAACTGTAGGGTGGTATTCTTCGTTACTTAGAAAGGATGCTTCAATTTTTGTATATACAACAGCTAAAGCAAACTCAAAGACGATGAGATTAGCTGCATGTTATGGTTTAGACCAAAATAAACTTGAAAAAAAATATAAAGATTTTAATAGTCTTGCATCACAATTTCCTAAGGACTATGATACTTCTAAGTTCGGTGAATTTGTTTGTGTAAGATGCAAAGATATTGATGACATTGTTGATAATATTAGAAATGATTGGGGTAAAATAACATCGTATAAATCTATTGGTTGGAAACTTGATCCAAATGGTGATTATGAAGTTATTAATGGTGTCATTCAATCAGCATTAGTTTAAATACATTACCATAACATGAAAGGTTTAGTAACATATATAAATGAAGCAATTAAAAAATTAGAACGAAATGTAAAGGGAATAATTGTTTTTGATATTGATGATACATTGTTACAGGCAGATAATGAAATTATCAAAATATACAAAAGAAAACCTGGTGAAGATGAAGTTACATTAACAACATCAGAGTTTGCAAACGATCCTGATGCTGAAGATCCATCTCATAGTGATTGGTATGACTTAAGTGATTTTGGAAATCCTGATAAAGTGTATCAATCAATTGTAAAAGGTAAACCTATTATACGTAATTTACGTATAATGGATAGTTACTTAGATGCTGGTTATGAATTTTGTTTTTTAACTGCAAGGCAATGTGTAGATATCATTAAAGATGCTCTTTATAAATTTTTGAAAATAAGAAACAACAAAAACGGAGATCTTAGAGAATTAGGAAATATTTTAAAAAAAGAAAAGTCGAACGAAAAAAAAGATAGATAAAAATTTTATA
>CAMGGL010000212.1 GCA_946055575.1 uncultured Candidatus Melainabacteria bacterium | reverse complement strand
AAAATACAAGAAAAAACGAGTAATTGTTCCAACAATAACTGCAATAATTCTTGTAGTTATTGGAATAATAATGGCGATTAGAGTTACGTTTTATCAATCAACTGACGATGCGTTTGTAGAAGGTAGATTAATTTCTATTGCACCTCGTGTTGCGGCTCCAGTTGTAAATTTATTAGTTGATGATAATCAATCAGTTAAAGCAGGCGAATTACTAGTCGAGTTAGATGATAGTGATTTTAAAGTTGCATTGGAGCAAGCTGAAGCAAAATTGGCACAAGCAAAAGCGGAATTAAATATATCTAATAAAAAAGTTGCAGAAGATTCAGCTATTGTCAATAAATCTTATGAAGACATTTCTTCAACAAGCTCTAAGTTACACTTTGCAAAACAAGATTTTAATAGATATTCAGAATTATACAAAGATGGTATTGTTTCAAAACAAGAGTATGATAAAAGTAAAACAAATTTAGATGAAGCAATTGCAAATCATAATTCTTCTAATGAAAATTCAAAAGCATCTCAACATGCACTTGAATCCAGTAAAGCTAAAACTGAATCAAATGAAGCTTTAATAAAAAGATTAGAGGCTGAAGTTGAACAAGCAAAATTAAACCTAAAATACACAAAGATTTATGCGCCAGCAGATGGTGTTGTTGCTGCAAGAAGTGTTGAAAAAGGAAATTATGTAACAGTTGGGCAACCACTTATGAATATTGTGCCAAAACAAATTTGGGTTGTTGCTAATTTTAAAGAAATACAACTTACTCACATGCAACCAAAACAAGAAGTAAGTATAAAAATAGATACTTATCCAAACAAAAGATTTAAAGGGCATGTTGATAGTATTCAAAGAGCAACTGGTGCTAAATCTAGTTTGTTTCCACCTGAAAATGCAGTAGGTAGTTATGTAAAAATTGTACAAAGAGTACCAGTAAAGATTGTATTTGATGAAGATATAAGTCATTACAATATTGTTCCTGGAATGTCCGCTGTACCTAGAGTGAGAATTAAGGATAGAAAATAGTGACTGACGAATTGTGCGAACACCAAGAAAAACAAATTAACCCTTTTGTTGTTGCATTAGCAGTATTATTGCCAGCTTTTTTATCTTTAGCTGCGTCTTCTGCGACCAATGTTAGCCAACCTCATATTGCAGGTTTTTATGGAGCAACTCAATACGAAGCAAACACTGTAATTACTTGCTACATAATATCTGGTGGGATAATGATACCTATTACAGGGTATTTAATGCGTTTGATAGGTAAAAAGCCTTTGATGAATTATAGCATTTGGGGATTTTTATTTGGATGCCTATGTTGTATTTTTTCACCAAATTTGCAGTCGCTTATTGTATCAAGAATTGTTCAAGGGATTGGTAGTGGTTGTATTTTACCTTTAGCGCAAGCTATTTTGCTTGATGTATTTCCACCAGAAAAAAGAGGGGTTGCAATGGGATTATTTGGAATTGCAGCAATGTTTTCACCTCTTATCGGTCCATTTATAGGTGGATATTTAACTGATAATTGGTCTTGGCAATGGATATTTATAATGAACATTCCACTTTGTTTATTATCACTTATTTTAGTTAAATTCTTTGTTAAAGATGAAAATATTAAAAAAGAACATAAAAAACCTAAACAAAAATTTGATATTGTTGGTTACACTTCTATTGTAATTGCAATGGGGTGTATGCAAGTTGTTTTGGATAAAGGTCAGCAATATAACTGGTTTGATGAAGCTTGGATATGTTGGCTAACAGGAATTTGTATATTTTCGTTTGTATTTTTCTATGTTTGGGAATTAGAATACAAAAATCCAATTATTGATATTAGATGTTTTAAAGATTTTAATTTCTTATTTGGAACAATAATAAGTTCTTTTATCAATGTGATCCTTTATTCTACACTTTTGCTAGTTCCAATGTTTATTCAAAGTATGTTGGGTTATAGTCCTTCGATGTCAGGTCTAACAATGTTTCCGCGAGCAATAACTTGTTTGATATTTTTGCAAGTTGCAGGAGAACTTTCTAAAAAGATTGATAGTAGAATTTTAGCATCTATTGGCTTTTCAATAATTGCAATTTCAATTCTTATGCTTACTCAAATGAACCCTACTTCATCAATGGAAAGTATTGTTTTACCAAATATATTATTGTGTATTGGTATTCCAACTGCATTTGTTCCGATTACATCACTTTCTTTTCAAACACTACCTAAATCAAAAAATGCAGACGGAGCATCTTTACATGCTTTGTTTAAAAATGTTGTAACTGCAATTGCAACATCTGCTTCTGCTACATATATTGCAAGGCAATCTCAAACTTTTCAGAATTATTTTGTAGGGAATTTGTCAGCACATAATCCAGTTTATTTAACTAAATTACATGCCGCAAATATAAAATTTTCTCATTATTATTCAACATATACTGCACAACATAAAGCAATGGGAAGCTTATATAAACAACTTTTAACTCAAGCGAGATTAGCCTCATTTTATGAAATCTTTGTAATTTTAGCATTGATAATGGTAATACTAATTCCATTAACTTTTATGCTTAAAGTTAAGCAAGCTAAAAATAATTAAGGAATTCCTCCTATAAAAATCATTAACATTAAAATAATTAAC
>CAMGGL010000211.1 GCA_946055575.1 uncultured Candidatus Melainabacteria bacterium | reverse complement strand
AAGCAGGCAGGTTCAGTAGGCGGTCAGATGGTTAATGTAATGTGTCCTATACGAACCGTTACATATAACCGTAATATTCGCATAATAAATGGACATAATTTGCCACTTGTGTATGAATTCTGCCTCGCAGTTTAGCAAAATTTGATAGAATCTTATTTGTGAGGCGTAGTTCGTCAAAATATTATATAATCCATATGAAATAACGCCCTGTTTATAGCTATTAGTAAAAATGCAACCACCAATTATGCTTGGTGGTTGCATTTTACGTAAACAAAAACATATTTAATCTTTATTTAGATTTACTTATTCTTAATGATACGCATTTAGAAAAAATATAAAAGTCTTATAAAACTACCATAGACCATAGTTATAGAAGTTTATTTGAAATATAGAAAATAAAGTTTGCTGCAAACACACTCATACTTTTTGCTTAACGGGCGTAAAAGTAAGTTGCATATGAACGAATAATTAAGTTTTTCATAAAATTATTCGTTCAAGCTATTGACATTTGTATTGTGTGATGTTATTATACATATGAAGGAGATGATTATTATGCCTAACAGAGAAAAAAGCAATTTGTATCCTAACTCTACTTGGGAAGATTGTTTAGAATTTATTAAAGTTGTTTCTGATTTTTGCTTATCAACAGTTTCATATTCAGAGGTTGCAAAGAAATATGGTTTATCTAGTATACAGACCAAATCCTTTACTGCAAAAATAAGTACTGCTAAACAATTCGGATTAATAACTACAAGTAGCGGAGCCATTCAATTAACGCAACTGGCTAAAGACATATTGTATCCAACAGGAGATATAACCGCATTAATGGTAGAGTCATTCCGTAATCCTCCTCTCTATGAAAAATTGATTGCAGAATACGATGGTAAAGCTTTACCTCCAAAAGAAATTTTCGAAAACATTCTTATGAGTAAATATAAGATCACTAAAAGTGCAAAATCTTCGGCCGCACAATGCTTTTTTACTAGTGCCGATCAGCTTGGCATAATAAAAGGTGGCATTTTTGCATATAGTGATACTTTAAATCAAAGCGATGTTTCAACTTCTAATGAACACGTAGAAAATAACGAAGTTAAAAGTGATATTGAGACTCAACAATTAGTCTCAAACAATTTATCAACATCAAATTCAGAACAATTGAAAGTTAACAATTCATCTGAATATATTGTTCAAAATATACCTGTTTCGTCAGGAAAAGTCGCTAGGATAGAGATTCCGATCGATGCTGAAGAGGACGATTTGTGGTTGATAAAAGATATGTTAGATGTTGTTTTGAAAAGAAAGTTCAAATTAACAATATAACAAAAAACAGACCACCCATAAGCGGTCTGCCTTTTGACATGTGCTGCAACACATGTGCCCAACGATTTTCACCGGAAGGCTATCGTTTAGATAATAATAGCATATATTGTTGGTCTTTTCAAGAGGTAACTTTTGAAAGGAGGGCTAATTATGGTTAATAATACCGAGTATAGAGTGGTATATTCGTCTTATATTACTGTAAAAGGTAAAAGAATATATGCCTATCAATATGGTTTAAAAGCCTTTAGGTTTTTAGTACCTATTAACAGATAATTTTGGAGGGTGTGTTCCGGTGCACATCCTTTTTTATAAAAACAGTTATTTTTATATATCTTTATTAATGCTTAATAATGCTTATAAAGAATAGTTTTAACAAGGAGGAAATACTATGACTCACGTATTTATTGTAAATGAACAAACAATGAAAATTCATCTTGAATACTTGTTCGCCGGAACGGGTTCATCAAAAGATGCGCCATTTTTACTTGATGAAGAATATGTAAATCCAAGAAAGAAGGAGGAAGGTGTAACTTCTGCAGCTGAAAGAAATTTAGCTGCAATGATTGCGGATGTTTCAAGAATACGAATCGGCGATAAAATAATATTTTACTTGCAAGCAAACAAAAGTAATCCTGGTATGTTTTTTGGTATATTTGAAGCAGCAAGCGAAGCATTCTACCAACCAAATTCAAATGATTATTTAACTGAAGAATTAGGAAAATCATTAAACTTTAGAGTTTTGATAAGACCACATAAAGTTTATCCGAAAGGAATATCTGAACACGAGGCACTTGATAGTTTAGTCTGTGTACAGCATCCAAGTGATATGTGTTGGAGCTTAATATACAGAAAATTAAAGGGCAATCGTGGTTGTACAATGATAACTGATAATGAATCAAGAAGATTAGAAATATTATTGTCAGCGAAGAATAATGATGAATATTTAGAATCTAATTTCTTTTCATTTGAAAATAATGAAATTGTTGCTAGTGATGTTGAAAGGATTTATGCCGGACAAGGAAACGATTTAGATATTTTACCGAGATTGCTATATAAAGATAGAAAAAATAACAAATGCGAGTCGCATTTACAGGCATATGTAGTTCAAAACATCGATAAAGAGCCATTAAAACCCCTATTACTTGAAAACATTGATAATCTTTGGATTGGCAATGAAGTTTCTTGTGGTGTAGGAATGCAACGAATTGATGTTGCTACTATGCAAATAACAGAAGAATCAGTAATAATAAATGTTATCGAACTAAAATGTGTTGAAGCATATAACGAAATTATCGACAATCAAATTCCTTGGTATATTGAGTGGAT
>CAMGGL010000210.1 GCA_946055575.1 uncultured Candidatus Melainabacteria bacterium | reverse complement strand
CAAATTTTTTAGAAAATAAGCTTTATCTGAACCTTCTTCCTTATAAACATAATCTCCAAATTCATTTTCAAATAGATTTCCTTTGCAAATAGTACTAATGCTACTTTTAAGATCTTCTAATTTCTTATTAACAATTGCTTGTCTGATATCTGCGCTAGATGTATCTATGATTGAATTTTTAAGCAATGAGACATTGTCTGAATTATGATCGTTTCCTACTTGATTAGCTTTGTACAATCTATTGCTTAAATTATTTATTACGAAAGGATCATCAAAATACAAAATTCTTTTCTTTATCTCAAAATAGTCATCTACAATTTTTGCTTTATTTGAGGTGATTGATAGTTTGAGTGATGCTTGGTTTTTAAATAATAGTTCAACACTTCCTGCACCATCAGAATCTAAATTACCCACCTGTCTATCGAATTCAGCATTAAATTTTCTGGAAACTTTTGCTTCTAAGACTTCTTTTTCACTTACTGATATTATTTCATTTAACTTATCAATAAATTCATCTTCAATTTCAATATCACTTAATTCTTCATGATTATTTAATATCGATAATAGATTTTGTTTATCAACATGGTTATCAGAGCCACTAGACAGTACTAATATTTCATCAGCTAGGCTGTCTAACAATGTCGTTTGTCTTATGTCAAAACGATAGATTCTTCCATTTCTAAACTGATTGCCTAGCAAAGAATTGAGTAAATCAGCAATTTCTAACTTTCTTTGAGAATAGATACTTTTGTTAAAATGATAGAACGAAGAAAATACAGAATATAGAGCCTTGCTAACTGAGCTTTTGCCAGTGTCATTTTCACCAGCAATTACCGTGATTCCATCAATTTCTACGGTTGCATCCGCAAGTTTTCCTACATTATGTATTTTAATTTTCATAATATGCTCAATAAAGTTGTTTTCTAAGAATACTATACATTTAGAATGTGGCTACTTTCAAAAAATGAAAAGAGCTCATTTTCTAAAGTTGCCCAAAATAAATTAGCTTAACTGACTTACTTTAAAGATAGTACAAGCTTGTTTTGCCATCCACTTTTGACGACTCTCTATAGATTGAGCATTCCACTCTGAATACTCTGAGGCTATATTTTGCGTTATCTTGAAATTACTATTTTTGTATACTTCTCTTTTTTCACTATATGACTTATTACCAAGTTCGCGATTTGCTCCACTGTGTAGTAAAGTCATATTGCCAAGTCTATAAATCATATTTTCACTTTCCTCAAAGGAGAACTCGCCCCAATCATCAGGAGCGTTTTGAGGCAAAATGTGCTCTATATTAAATCTTTCAGACGAATATTCTAACTTGTTTAAAGATAGGTAATACTCCAATTGACATAAAATGTATTTAACAATTTTGTTAGATCTTGCATCTGTAGTTTTAATTTGCTTATTTACAAAATCAAATTTAAAGTGATTATCATCAACGTATATAGGTTTTAGCAAAGGCCATACTTCAGACAAATGCTCAATACTTCCATTAGAGATCTTATTTGCAATAGAGGTATATACTCTTTCTTGCTCTGTTGGTGAATTAGCGCAAATAGTGTTGTACCTAATTGAGATCACCTTTATAGCATTTAAAAGAACAGAGTAATCATTACTGTTAAACTTTCTTTTTGCAGCAAGCAAAAGCGGATATGGTTGTTTTACTCTGAGCATTTTTAAAATTGCAGCTGTTTCTTTATCCTCTTGTTTTGATTCAAAAGATTCAGGACATATTAAGGCTAAATAGTTATAAAGATCTTCATCCATATTTCTTAATAAAGAAAACACATCTTTTTTATTAGTAATATTCTTTCTTATGGTTTTGAATAATTCTGTTTGCCTTGTTAGGTCATTTCTGCTATTCCAATGCATTCTTAAAAAATCGGGAAATTTTTCAGACTGCAATTTAGAAACCATTTCATCCCATGTAGACTCAAAAGCACTCAATTCAACTTGTTCTTTATCTAAAATGGAAAATAAATAGTTTTTGAGAAGATCCGTTGAAGATAAACGAATTCCTCTTGAATTTAAAGTTTCAAACACCTTATATGCATTCAACTCATCAGTTACGGTAATTACTGTAAAAAATAAATTGTCGCTAAGATCTTCAACAAATTTTGCTAGGACTTGACCTTTGTTGTCAGAATTTTTTACATAGTTAAATACTTGTCTGTCAAACCATTCAAAAGCTTTTCTTAAAAGATGATTTGAAGCCAATAGTCCCCTTTGAGGAATATTTGATAAAGGAACTATATATGTTTGGTAGAAACGATTATTATTTCTATTAAGAGTCAATTTTGACTTAGAAATCAAAGTTACAGGATCAAGATAACCTATATAAGAATTTCTGATTTGCTCAAGACGTTGTTTATTATTTTCAGGATCATCTCCACTTTCTATTAGTTTTTTTAAATTATTCAATATAGCTAAAACTAACAAAGAGCAGGTTGTTAATCTCTGCTGACCGTCAATTACATCAAAGTTTTTATCATTTGTTGATTGAAGCACTAAGTAGCCCATGTAGTGGGCAGAATCACCATCTACTGACATGGTTTCTATAATGTCAGACCACAAATCCTCCCATTGTTCCAAATCCCAACTATAATCGCGCTGAAATCTTGGAATATTATAGGTAAGACCATTTCCAAAGAGCTTTCTTAGTGTATTGTTTT
>CAMGGL010000209.1 GCA_946055575.1 uncultured Candidatus Melainabacteria bacterium | reverse complement strand
AGCGAAGCTGTTACCAACCATATTTTGATAAATGATGGATTTTGGCAAAATCTTTTGCGTTGATAATATCATCATTAACAACATCAAATATATATCCGTGAGTCATAAAATCGGGTTTCTCATTGATTGGTAAACAGTCATACCACATATTTTCAACCAACCAAATGGGAAATCTAATTTCATCACCATTTGTTGAGATATAAATAAAATCATTATCGTCAAAACCATTACAGGAAATTGATTCCGACGGAATAAAATTGCTCATAATTTGATATGAATAATCGGTAGTTGTTGCCCATTTTTCAGCAACCGAACCGCTCTCCGCAATAATATTATACCTTGCATCCTTATGAACAGAAAATTCAGTTAGCTTTGATGAGAAAAAGAAGGTGCAACCATCATTGCTTGGAAACGTTACATTAAAATCCAAATAGGTTAAATTCGGAGCATAAACAAATTTCAAATTTTCAAACACACTTAAGTCGCAGTAATAGCTATTAAGCTTTGTTGCACGAGGAGTGTAAATATACTCTAATTTTGCCTCGGTTTTAGGCTCCATATTATAAATCTTCATACCTCTTTCATTAACTCCAAAGGTGGGTAGTTCATCTACTTTCGGAAGATAAACACTCTTTAACTCAAAGCAATTCATAAACACAGTGCTTGAAGTACCGGCAGTAATCGTTTCTACATTAGGCATATATACATTTTGAAGCGGTGACATACCGTCGATAAATAAATCCTCACCAAAGCTACTGCATACTGACTTACAAGCCGGAAGATTTATTGTAACTGCTCTGGAATTATAAAATGCACGATCCGCTACCTGAATACAATTTGGTAAATCTATTTTATTAAAGCAGGAATCCATAAAGCCATCATTCCATACATATACAATATTAGAAAAATCAAGCTGTTCTGTTAAAGAATAGCAATGTGCAAAAGGTGAATTCTCAATCCAAAATACATTTGGAATTTCAACCTCACTCAAATAATAGCAATTATTAAATCCGCCTGTAAGATGTGTAATTTTCGGCAGTGACGCTTTTGTTATAGGAGTAGAATCAAATGAACTATTCTGGCTAATTGCATTTGGAAATTCAGCCGAAAAAAGTCCTGTATTTCTAAGGCAACCTTGACCCAAATATTCGACAGTATCTCTAAACGAAAAATCAGTTAACAAACCACAAAATTGAAATGCATAGGTATAAATATTTTTGGCATTAGGCAAATATTCATAAGCTAAGTTAGTACAATAACTAAAGCAATACGAACCAATAGAATTAACACCTTTTGCAGAAATATATTCTATCTTGCTGTTTTCAAAAGCATTTTTACCCAAAAGTGTTATAGAAGCAGGAAGCTCTAAATATATAATTTCGCTGTTCTCAAAGCAACCTTCGCCAATTTCTGTGGGAGTAATTCCGTTTATGGTTTCAGGAACCACGATTGCCATGTTACTACCGTTATATGCTGTGATTACACCGTTCTCATTTATTTCAAAATCACTTTCGCTTGCATTTCTTATAATTCTAAACTCGCAGGTGTTATATATACTGTGATGTTTATTTTTAGAGGTAATAACCTTATATGTATTATCATAAGCAACGGCAATAATACGAGTGAATTTAGAAATTGTTATCGGCTTTGTATATTCCGTGCCATTAGTTTTACTCGGGATAGTGTTGTCGGTAGTGTAATATATTTTTGTATTACTATCAGGGCAAGTCATCTCAAGACTAATATCCTCTGTATAATCACCACTTTCGTAATTAAACGATACCGGATTAACGTATTCCTCGTTTTCAATAAGATTATAAAAATTTATTAGACCGGCACCGGACCATTTTTGGCTATTTGTTTCCTGAATAGGAATACAAGCTTTTTGTAGCTTTTCTTTAACCTCATCAAAATTTAAACTATTGTTTTGCATTAAGACATACGAAGCGGCAGCGCATACAAAGGGAGCTGATGCAGAAGTTCCGCTAAAGGTATCTTTATACCCTCCCTCATAATACGCAACATACACATCGGTACCCGGTGCTGACATATCAACAATATCCCCATAATTTGAAAAATCGCACTTTCTGTTTTCGGTGTTTGAAGCCGAAACTGTTATTGTACTATTACAGCTTGCCGGTGAACTGTTTTTAGCATCCATATTTTCATTTCCGGCAGAGGCAACGCAAATAATATTTTCTTTCTTTAATTCGTCTATTTCATCAGCATAAAGATTATTACCCAATTTACCAAAGCTCATATTGATTACATCAGGCTTGTCACTCATATTTTTTATGTAAGCAAGAGCAGTAATTAACTGTGAATCGTTAAAATTACCTTTAGCGCTTCCAATCTTAATATTTTCAATCATAACATTGCTTGGTGTGGACATTTTAATAATTGAGCTGCAGGCTGTACCGTGACCGTAATCGTCAAGCTCATCATTTTCATTACCGGTTGTACTAAAATTAATATTAGTCCTAATTAATCTGTTTTTAAATTCTTCGTGGTTATAATTTATTCCGGTGTCAAGCACTAAAACAGTAATATCTTTGTATGCGCTTTTGCTGAAATAATCAATCGCATTTTGAGCCTCAACAGTATCATATGCCCATTTATTATATGAAGTAGTTATTAGGTCAGTTTACAAGGAACTACACGCAGACCGTGAAACGGGCTGCTGACAA
>CAMGGL010000208.1 GCA_946055575.1 uncultured Candidatus Melainabacteria bacterium | reverse complement strand
GGTTTCATTAATAATTCTTTCATATAAAGAACTGAATGTTTTTTTTATTTCTAAATCTTTAATTTTAGATACCTTTTCTCTTGTTTTTTCTATTGCTTCAAGAACTCTTTCTCCTCCGGGTCTCATAGTACTCCCGCTTGAATTTACTAATCTTTTAGCAAATGGGGCGACTTCATCAGGGATGTAGTAATTTGCAATAATAGTATCTACAGGAACTTTTTTCTCTATCTTATTGGACATGTGTTCTGCCGTCGTAGCAAGATTTTTTGTCATATTATCTTTATGACAAGCAGTCGTTGTATGTGAAACAATTTTATTTATCTTTCTTAGGTTAACCATTCATACATACCTTGCTTATTATAATAAAGTATTGTTGTGTCTAAAAATTGCCTATTTTTTTACTATTTGTGATAAAATTTTCTAGGGAGTATAAAATGAGAGTTGCACAAATCATAAAAGAACATATTGAAGTTAATTCTGTCGAAAAAGTTGCTTTATCAGGCAAAAAAGGTGCCATTGTAAAAGTATTAGGCTGCGGATTATGCGGTTCGGATATAGTAAAGTTTCGTCACAGATTATCTAAAGACGGAACTGTTTTAGGGCATGAAATAGTCGCAATTATTGAAGAAATAGATTCAGATACGGATTTTAAAACAGGTGATAGAATAGTTTGTTCTCACCACATCCCTTGTTTTGAATGTCATTACTGCAAGGGCGGAAGTTATTCAATGTGCCATCATTTTAAGCAAACCAATATAATTCCCGGCGGGTTTTCCGAATATGTATATTTGTCGGAGGAACATCTTAAGAACGTAGCTCATAAAGTTCCTGAAAACATGTCTGACGAGGAAATTTCTTTCTATGAACCTTTGGGATGTTGTATAAGAGCCATTGAAAGAGCAAACCTTAATAAAGGTGACAATGTTCTTGTAATAGGTTTGGGTTCAATCGGTATTCTTATGGGACAAGGGCTGAAAGCATACGGTATGAATATTTACGGGTGTGACCTTATGAAGGAGAGAATTAATATTGCAAATTCTAAAGGTATCACCGCATTTAATTCAATAGATATTGAAGCCTCTCACGATTATATTTATCGCAATACTCAAAATATCGGTGTTGATGCCGTGTTCATGACCTCAGGGGCGGATGCAGCAATCCCGCTTGCTATTAAAACCGTCCGTGATGGCGGTAAAATTTTGGTTTTTTCAAGTACACCAAAAGATTTCGGGTATGCAAATAACGATATCTATTATAAAGAGCTGACGGTAATGGGAAGCTACTCTCCACATCCGAAGGACTTAAAAAAATCGTTTAAGCTTTTAACTCAAGGTTTGGTTGATACAAAAGATTTATCAACCTGCTACGATATGAATGACATTGCAAAAGCTTTTGATGATACAATAAATAATAAAATTCTAAAAGCGTACGTAAGAATAGGGGGATAATTTTTGAAAGCTGTATTATTTTACGGACCTCAGGATATCAGATATGAAGATGTAAGAATCAAACCGCTCTCAAAGGGTGAAATTCTGGTAAAAGTAAAATCCGCACTCACTTGTGGGACTGATGTAAAAACCTTTAGACGCGGTCATCCTGTTCTAATCAAAAAAGTACCTTCAGGTTTCGGGCACGAGTTTTCAGGCGTTGTAGAAAAAATCGGTGAAGGCGTTGGTAATGTAAAAGTCGGTGACAGAGTTGTTTGTGCGAATTCTGCTCCTTGCGGAAAGTGTTTTTATTGCAGACATGAAGAATATAATCTTTGTGAAAATCTTGATTTATTAAACGGTGCATACGCAGAATATATAGTTGTTCCGGAAAGAATTGTTCAAAAAAATACGCTAATTCTACCCGATGAATTGAGTTTTGATAAAGCCGCATTTTGTGAACCTCTTGCAAATGTTGTTCATGGTGTTGAAAGAACGGATATAAAACCCGGACAAACCGTCGGAATAATAGGAATTGGTCCTATTGGTTTAATGTTTGCACGGCTTGCAAAATTGAAAGGCGCAAATACAATAGTTGCAGGCAGAAACCCTCTAAAACTAAAAATGGCAGAAGAATTTGCGCATGCTGACGAAATTATTGACTTAAAACGGTATCCGAATCCCGAAAAAATCTTTAAAGAGTTTACCGATGAAAAGAAGGGTTTGGACGTTGCAGTTGAATGTGTAGGACTTCCTGAAATATGGGAAAGAATATTCTCTTGCGTACGTCCGGGCGGAACAGTACATTTCTTTGGCGGATGTAAATCAGGCTCAACCGTTACCTTTGATACAACAAGAATGCACTATGGAGATATTAAACTCATGAGTGTTTTTCACCACACTCCTAAATATTTCCGTCAAGCACTTGATTATATCGCTTCAGGCGATGTTGAGGTTGAAAAATTAATTACAAACACCCTAGCTCTAAGAGATGTTGAGTTTGCGATGAAACAACACATCGAAGGAAAAGCAATAAAATTTCTTATAAAACCGTAGTTGTTTTAATTAAACCCAATGTGTAAACTTATGTAACAGAATCTAAAAATAATGTTATAAAAAAGGCAAATTTTTGAGTTTTATATACTTTATATATATGTAAATACTTTATAAGTCCCAAGGAGAGCCTAATATGACATTATTGTTTGCTGATGCTGCAGAAAGATATGCTGCGCATATGCATGAAGAAGACGATACTCAACTTTCATCAAAAGTA
>CAMGGL010000207.1 GCA_946055575.1 uncultured Candidatus Melainabacteria bacterium | reverse complement strand
GAAGTGGCGGAATTGGTAGACGCGCACGATTCAGGTTCGTGTGGTTAACGCCTTGAGGGTTCGAGTCCCTTCTTCGACACCAAAAAAGGAATGAGCACTTGCCTCATTTCTTTTTTTATTATTATAAATTAAGAGCAATTGCAGATTTTGAATATAAAAAGTAACTTGAGAATAGATATCAAAGCAAGGCTTTGAAAAATAAAGATAATGAAAATTTTTATAAACAATATTTTCCATATTTTATAGGAATTGCTATTGACAAAAATTTTAAAAATATTGTTTATTTTATAAATTTTTCAACCATATTTTCAAACCAGGAGTTTTTGTATCCGGAGCTGTCTCTTTTGGGTAATTTTGATAACATTTCAAAGCTGTCTAATGCCGGTTCTTCTTCAAAAATACTGATGTGGTCATCCTTAACTTTTTTCCTGCGTCCGCGCATCATAAATCCCGTATTCCCGCCGGATCCTCCGTCGTTATTCATGTTTGCTGCCGCTTTGATTATTGGCTGCGATCTTCCGATATTTGCATCGAAACTCATTTTCCCAATTCCTTATATTATTTCCCTTATATATATAAAGTAAATTTTTTCTAAAGTTTTGTTACAATTTTGAAAATCGTTACAAAAATTTACATTTACCCAAAAGTGCCATTATAACAAGAGTTTTGGTGAATTTTACTCCAATGCGCAACAATATTATTAAATCAAATTTTTTTGTTCGTTTCCATTATATGAGTAGTGTTAATCTGTGAAAGGAAGTTATATGAAAATCTACGGTATTTCAAGTTTTAAACCTCAATCTTTCGGTAATGAAGAAATAAAAAATGAAGTTGTAAATTCTGAATTTGCGGAAGAAAAAAAGGATAATTCAAAGAACAAAAAAATATTGTTGGGTTTATCGGGTTTAGCTGTATTGACTATCGCCGGAATAATGTATGCAAGACACGGCAGGCTGAAAAATATTGATGTTCCTGAAATTAAACCTTCAAAACCTACAGGTGAAGCTGCAGGTGAAGCCACTCAATTACATCCGACAGGAGCTTCTGCAACCCCTTCTCCAAAAGGTTCGGATGATATTTCGGATATCACGCCAAAGCCCGTAGATTTATCAGAAAACGCTTCTCCAAAAGGTTCGGATACTCCTGACTTAACCCCGAAACCTGCCGATTCTGCTCCAAAGGGTACAAAACCGGAAGAAACTCCGACCAATCCGATTGAGGAAGTTCCTGCAAGTGCTCTTAATGACGCAGCAGATGATTTGGCAGAAATTTCGTTACCAAGACCTGTAATCGAAACAGAAACCTCTGTTCCGAAAAATTCTGGTGCGAAAATTGAGGAACAAGTGTCTGATGCTGACGATCTTTTAGCACAAAGTCAGGCGAAACGTGATGCGATGCTAAAATTAAAAGAAGAAAATCCTGAAGAATATGCAAGACTAAAAGCCGAACGAGCTAAGGCTAAAAAAGCAGAAAAAGCTACAGCAAAAGCTGCAGAATTGGAAGCCAATACCAAATATCATGAAACTTTTAACGGCGAGCCCGTAAAAATAGTGACCGAAAGACACGGTAAAGGTACGGCTCTTGAAACTTTTGTAGAACGTACATATTCGGAAAAAGACGGTAAACTTATGCTGGAAGTTCAAACCCCTGTTCATTTCGGTAAAAAAGTCAGAACAATGTACACAGACAATACAAAAATTTCAATGTCAATTAAAAACGGTACAGAAATTACTCAAAAGTTCTATTTGAAAAATGAAGACGGTAAATATGAACTTGTTCAAAGAATTATAACTAATCAAGAAGAACGTTTTACAAAAACAGTAACAAAACTCGAAGATGGTAACACAAAAATAGAGCTCGTTGACGGAAATACCCATTTGACAACAGTTACTATCCGTGACAAAAAGGGTAATATTTTATCTGAAAATGTACATCGCACATTCCCGCCTGAAGAACCGCCAAAAGTAATGGTACTTGCTGATTGGTACAAGAGTTACTTAGACTTATGTGAAAAATTCGGAGAATGGGAAAGACCTTGCGGAATGCCGGGCGGTGCTTGGGATCACTATATTGAACTGCAGTTGAAAGCAAGCGATCCTGAAGGTTACGAATCGTATCTCCGCTTAAGAAAATACAGAGCACGCTATGATGAACGCGCAGCACTTTTGGAAGCTCTGTCAAACGGTAAAATTTCTTTAGAAGGTATTTGTGAGTTGAAACCGTCAGAAAAACTTGAAGAACTTAGCTCAAGACTTCGCACTTTGCGTGAGGAGGAAGATGAATTAGCCAGAGAAATTGAAAGACTTTCTCAGGAAGAAGAACGCGCGCGACAACTCGCAATAGAACAAGAGCAAGAAGCTGTACCACAACCATTGGTGGTATATGCTTAGTCCGGTAGGTTTTACATATAATCGCCCATCTGTTGTCTATCGACAAACACAACTTTCTTTTGGCTCGCTTGGGTCAAGTGTATCAAAATTCCCGAAAGAAAATTTTTTAGTGTTGACTGACAGGCTTAGTGCCGAGTTGCCCGTTAATTTTAGTGAATATAAGTTTTTATTAAGAAATCCGATTGGGTTTTATATGCAAAGCGGAAAAGACGTTAACAATTTTCTGCGCAGAGGTACATTTGATGAATTACCTGATGTAACCTCTGTTCCTGAAAAATTTAGAGGTTATATCTAAATGCAAAACGCTGAGAA
>CAMGGL010000206.1 GCA_946055575.1 uncultured Candidatus Melainabacteria bacterium | reverse complement strand
TTTTTGAGTTTCACCATATCCAATGTGTAATGATTGTGTCCACTTTCTTTGTGTTTCTGTTCCAAAAATCCAACCACTGTAGTTTTTGCTTTCAAATACAAATATGCCTTGTGGTGCAAGCATTATAACATCTATTTCCGTTGTTTTATTGTTATATGTAGGTATATATAAGTTAAAAAGAAACTTAGCACCTTCTAGTTCCATATCTTTTAAATAGTCGTATATTAAAAATTCTCCATAATGACCTACATCGTGTCCTATATGCCAAAATGGAATTTTTGTGATCTTAAAATAAGTGCTTTCTTCATATTTTTTCTTTTTGTATAGGCATATACCTACAACAAGCACCATAAATAGAATTATTATACATGTACTTAAACATATAATTTCAGGATCATTCATAGATTGATAATAACAAAAATAATAAAAACATACTATAAATTTATATTAAAATATATTTATGGAAATTTTAAACAGATTAGCAAAATCAAAATTCAGGAGCAGATTTAAGCTAGGAGCAAAAGAACTTGAATATATCAAGGATAAAGGTCTTGATACAATTCATTCTCATGCCTGCGATTTTATTAGGGATAGAATTGCTCCCTCTGAACCGGCAAACGATGGCAAACAAACCCCAATGCGCGGTCATCCTGTTTTTATAGCGCAACACGCAACCGCCACCTGCTGCCGCGGCTGTATTGAAAAATGGCACAAATTTCCTAAAGGCAGAGAATTAACCAAATTCGAACAAGAATATCTTGTTTCTGTCATTATGGAATGGATAAAAAAGCAAAAGCCATAATAAAGACTTTTGCTTTTTATTAACACTATTTATATTTATTTTTCAGATAAAGTATCATAAACTTTAGCTACGATTTTCCATTCACCATTAACTTTATTCATTATTAAAAGGTCGGTAAACTTATAACCATGCCAATTATCTTCTATTACTCGAACTGTCGCTATTGTTTTTTCTAACATTAAAACATCTACCCTTGCAATATAATCATCACCGCAAGCACCAAACGTATCAATAGTTTTATAAAATTCTTCAATAGAACCTGATTGATAAGTTGTTTCGTTTAATTGCCCGAAGAAGCTTGCTTTTTCGTAAAAATAAGGCTTTATTATTTCGCTTTTTCCTGCTTTAACTGCTTCACAAAACTTTCTTGCAACAGTCTCTACCGCATTATATTCTTTAATATCATCTCTCATAATACTCTCCTTTGTTTATCTTTATTTTTTATTATAAAGTAAAAACAAAAAATTATCAGAGAGAATTGAACAAATTATCTTTTCAATTTGAACTGTCTATTTATATCTATCAATGTGATTGAACTAATACATTTACAATGAGAATAAAGTAAAACTGTTAAAATCAGTACTCTCGAACTGTACCCTAGAGGAAGGAAAGCTAAGCTGGACATATAAAAAGCCGTTCTGTTATATCTCAGAAACGGCTAAATCCAAAAAAATTCTCCCCAGGCTGGACTCGAACCAGCAACCCTTCGATTAACAGTCGAATGCTCCGCCATTGAGCTACTGAGGATTATCTGCGACATTTTGTCGACCCTTTTAATATATAACAAAAAATTTTTATTGTAAAGTACTTTTTTTATTTTTCTTGGAGAATTGTCTTTTTGGCTTTATATGTTAGAATGTTCGCGGGAATATTTGTATCAGGAAAGGAGTTTTATTTATGGCAAATCCGGTATTAGGAGAAAGGACATTTAACCCGTCGTTAGACTTAGAAAATAATGTACCCATGACAATAAACGGTACGATTTTAAAGACGTGTTTTTTGGGGTTGCTTACTGCGGTGACATTTATATATAACTGGGGGTTAATCCTGTCAGGTTTTTCTGATAAGGCGACCATGCTTTCGCAGGTGGGAATTTTTGGCGGACTTGGGTTGGTGCTTTTTATTTGTTTTGCGCCGAAGAACAAGTTTTTGATGATAACAACTTCGCTTTATGCGTTATGCGAGGGGCTGGTTTTGGGTTATATATCTGCGATTGCGAATAAGTTTTATCCCGGAGTTGCGTCGCAAGCTGCTATGGGAACTATATTGGCATTGTTTGGCATGTTTTTCTTGTATAAAACGGGGATTGTGAAACCTACGGAAAAATTTAGGATGGTTATTTTCAATTCTACGTTGGCGATATTTTTAATTTATGTAGCGCAGATGATTTTGGGCTTTTTTCACATCACAATTCCGGGAATTTTTTCAAACAGTCCGATTGGGATTGCGTTTAGTGTAATTGTAGTGGCGATTGCGTCGTTCAATTTAATACTTGATTTTGATTTAATTGCGAGTTTTGCGGGCAGGGCGGAAAAGCATTACGAGTGGTATTGCGGATTTTCGCTTTTGGTGACGATTATATGGATGTATATAGAGATATTAAGATTGCTTATGAAGTTGCAGAGCCGCAATAGTTAAGGTAAGAGGGGATACGAGGGTTTCGTATCCCCCATTTATTCGCATGCCACCGTGAGCAAATGTAGGGTAGATTTTAGTCTGCCGAATTGTAAAAATAACAGATCCTGAAACGAATTCAGGATGACATGAGTGTTAGACCAATGCGTCGAACAGATCCTGAAACAAGTTCAGGATGACATGAGTGTTAGACCAATGCGTCGAACAGATCCTGAAACAAGTTCAGGATGACATGAGTGTTAGACCAATGCGTCGAACAGATCCTGAAACAAGTTCAGGATGACATGAGTGTTAGACCAATGCGTCGAACAGATCCTGAAACAAGTTCAGGATGACATGGGTG
>CAMGGL010000205.1 GCA_946055575.1 uncultured Candidatus Melainabacteria bacterium | reverse complement strand
TAAAAAGACAAAAAACAAGTATTAAAAATAGAAAATATACAGGTGGTAAAAAAGATACAACATATTTTACTAAAAAACTTAATGAGTTTGGTCTTAAAGTTCCGAAATATTTGGGTAATGGTAATATTACCCAAAAGCAATTTAAATCATTGCAAAATAAACTTGAAAAAAATATTTCAAGTAGACAACGTGAGGAACAAATTTACAATGAACAAACTAAGAAATTAGATAGTCAAATAAAGCAACAAATAAAACTTTTTAATGAAAGAGTTGACATAGTAAAAGATATGGTAACTAAAAAATATAATTTTACTACAAAAGATAAAAATTATATAGAGGGTAAACCAATAACATTTGGAGGTAGGAATAAAACATTTGATAATTATAATGATGGTATTATTCTAGCTCATAAATCTTTTAAAAGATTAAAATTGTCTGATAATCAAGCAAGGAAAGAACATTTAAAATATATGAAAGAAATAACTAAAAATATGTCTGTAAAACATTTTGATGAGTGGTTTATTGAGAATAACGGGGCGTCTGATTGGTTTAGAAATGAATATTTAAATGGACCATTATTTGATGATTTAACTGACAAAGACATAGAAACATTAATGGATTATTTTAATTCATTGTCTGGAATTAAAAAAGAACTTGTAATAAAACAAGCATTAAACAAGATTAAAGAAAAATATGAAAATAGCGATAATCCAGCTGACTATAAATTCAAAGCATATAATCAAGTTATGCGAAACTTAATAAATTACGGTAAGAATGAGGAGGTAAGTTAAATGGAAAACTTAAATAAATTATTAGAATATTGTCATAGAAACATAGGAAAATACTTTTTTAAAAATCAAATTCAAACATTATTTGATGATGAGTGTAATTTTGCTTTCGATATAGAGGCGTGTCCAACCGACGAAACGAAAGAAGAAATGTATACTTATTCATTATCATTTATGAGTTGTGATGTTCAAAATAATATCTGTTATAATTTTGATGATGTTACAGAATGTTTAAACACTTTACTTTCATTACCTTGCAAGGTTGTAAATTTATACGCTCATAACTGTGGTTATGATATGAAACCAATAATAATTGATTATATTCAACAGTACGGGAATAATGTTAAACAACAAGAATTTTACACTTTAAAAAAATATGATAGATTTGAGAAAACAAGGAAAGAATTAAAATACAGTTATAACGGTAAGTCTAAAATAATACAACCTTTTCAATATGATATTGTGATAAAAGATGGTGTATTTTATAAATTAACTCTTATGAGTGAAACAACTACAATAAACTTTTATGACACTTATAAATTAGTGCCATATGGTTTAAAAGAGTGTTGTGAAGATTTTTTAGGACTTGAATTAGGTAAAGACGGTTTAGACTATGAAAAAATAAGAAAAAAAGGTGATACATTAACTACTGAGGAAAAAATATATATTTATGATGATGTTTTCGGGTTATCTTATTTAGTAAAAACATTGAAAATAGAAGGATTAACTTTATCGGGGAAAACTTTTAAATTTACTAAATTGACAAATAGTGGTCAATCTTTACACGACTACAAAGTAATGCTATTGCATGACTTTTTAGAAAAACGTCCACCATTTGACAACAAAGAACTTTATCAAGAAGTAGAAAATAGGTTAATGATAAAAACTAAATTTTACCAAAAAGACTTATTAAAAGATGAGGAAGAAATGGCGAAAATGGTTTTTCTTGCCACTTATCCCACCGAAAGCTATTTTCAAGATGCTTGGGAACGTCAATCTTATTTTGGTGGTCTTTGCACAGTTCACAAGGAAAATGTAGCAAAATACACACAAAAGAAAAATAAAGAAGGTAGGGTATATGACGTTAACAGCCTTTATCCTTCAAGAATGAAAGACTGTTTACTACCATTCGGAAATGGTAATTTCTGTGATAAACCATATGAGGAAATGAGTAAAAATTATAAGAAAATTTATCCTTTATATATTCAAGAAATTACAATTTATTCTTTAGATGTTAAAAAGAATAAAATGGCTTGGCTACAAGTCAAAGATAATCCAAAATTTAATGGTGTTGAGGTTCAAAAGAATAATATGGTAGACGGGAAAAGGGTTGCTATAAAATTAAGGTTAACAAATGTATTGTTAGACTTATTATTTGAATGTTATGACGTTCATTCGTACGAGTTCGGTGGTCATGTAGGTTTTCATGGTGCATATAATTTATTTAAAACTTATATTGACTTTTGGAGTGAAATAAAAACAACTCAAGAAGGTGCTGGAAGAAACTTAGCAAAATTGAGGTTAAATGGGTTATATGGTAAATTTGGTATGAGTGGATTAAATGAAATAACTTATGTTGATGTAAATGAAGGTAAATTTGAAATTGTTCATACTCACGACGAAGTAATAAGCGAAACTATTTACCTACCAATGGCAACATTTATCACTTCATACGCTAAGGAAAAATTAGTAAAAGCAATAAATGCGAACTATAAAACATTTATGTACTGCGATACTGATAGTATACATCTCTATGGACATGAAGTAAAAGGTATAGAAATTCATAAAACAAAGTTTGGTGCTTGGGATAATGAAATGATATTTAATGACTTTAAATATCTTGGTGCAAAAAGATACGCTGAAAAGGATATTAAAACAGATGAGTGGATAATTAAATGTTGTGGTCTTACTGATAACATTATGAAACAAGTTGATAACATTGATGTTTTTGATATTTGTAAACTTGATAATAAAGAGATAGAAAAATATAAAAATAA
>CAMGGL010000204.1 GCA_946055575.1 uncultured Candidatus Melainabacteria bacterium | reverse complement strand
AAATTTTGGGAGAAATCTCTCATATTAAACAGATAAGACACCTCATCTAAATCAGTAACAAACAGAGCTTCATCCGGGGATAATTTGTGTGAAATTTTTGTTATTTTATCTTCTGTAGAATAACCTGTGAGTTTCTTATCAATGTTAATATTTTCATCACAGGTACACGAAATTTCGCTATCCAACGGATCTGTGTCCAATAATTTTATTTTTCTTTTTTTTGAAAGTAATTCATATTTATTTTGAGAATTTTTCTTTGAAAAAATACCCAACACTTGATTTTCAGGGATTTTTTCCAAAAGCTTATCCAAATATTTTTCGCCGGTTTGCAGTTTTACTACTTCAATTTTGGAATGGTCGACTTCCAAGTCAGCTTGAATATGATATCGACCGTCCACAAAAAGATAAACTGTATCAAATGTCACCAAAGCTTCGCCGGTTGACCCTGAAAAGTTTGTAATTTTGTATCTTGAATTTTCGGTTAAAGTATTATATTCAACCAAAAATTCATTTGTAGAATTAACAAGCAGGTAAGAAACACCTGCCTGTTTCATATAATTTCTGATAAGTGAAATATTATCCATAGTGAACTTATGATTTTCCGGTAAGTTGAATTAAATGCCACCCGAATTGAGTTTTAACAGGCTCGGAAATTTGACCGACTTCGAGTGAAAATGCCGCATCTTCAAATTCTTTAACCATCATACCTTTTCCGAAAAAGCCTAAATCTCCGCCATTTTGACCTGATGGACAAAGTGATTTTAATTGTGCGACGTCAGCGAAATCCGCACCGTTTTTAATTTCGTTTAATAAATCATTTGCTTCTTGTTCTGTACTAACAAGGATATGACTTGCTCTTACTTCAGTTACCATAATATTCAGCTCCTATAAAATGTACAAGGGAATTATAAAATAAAAAGGTTTGTCTTGCAACCAAAAACAAAACAAACCGGAAGTTATAAAACATGAAAAATTTTCTGAATAATGTGTAAGTTCAATACGCTTTAAACCAAACCGCAAAAAGAAAAAATCTTGTCGCAACCCCGAAAAAGTGCTTGGACGATTGAACTTACATTTATATAATAACTTGTCATGGCATATTATTTCACCACTCCGCAGAATAAAATTTTATTTTGAGCAATTGATAATTTATACTAATTCTAAAGCATTAGGAGTATGATAATCTTTTACCTTAAGATATATCCAAATCTTAAAAAACATTATTAATGCTGTTTGTCCTAAAACAAATTATCTTGCATCAAGAAGCAAAAGTCTTAACAAAAATTCTTACGCATACTTCTTATATTTTTCTGGGAATTTGTGTTACTTTTTCTGTTTTCCCATGTTAATTCACAGACACAAGTACAAAACATGTATGTTGCACGTTCTTTAATTCTTACTTCACAAATAAAAAGGATCTGGAAACCCAAATCCTTTTTAATCAGCGGAAGACGAGACTCGAACTCGCGACAGTCTGCTTGGAAGGCAGATACTCTACCAACTGAGCTACTTCCGCTCAAGATATTCATTGTTACAAAGGAATTCTACAACAAACATTTTTCAAAATCAAGATATACTTTTTGAGATTTATATAAGCCCCTGAAATGCGCCTCACAATAAACGGATATACTTATTCTACCGAAAATCGCAATTCAGAATGACACACTTGATTTACCGAGGTTTCTCCACTCATGTCATCCTGAAAAAACTAAAAATCAAGTGGCGAAGCTACGTAGATTTTGTTTTGTTCAGAATCTGTTTGAAATGTCGCAAGTGTACAACGATTATAAGATCCTGAAACAAGTTCAGAATGACACATGTGCTATACTATTGCGTATTCCCCTTTTGCCAGCAAGTTGTATATAGGCTGAACAGAAATAATTAGCACAATGGCTAATAGATATAAAGCTATGCTTATCTAATAATTTTTATATCATTTAGGATTATTTTTATCCGATTTAAGATTGATTTTTCAGAATGGAAAGGGATGCTTGTGGAGCAAAATACCTCGCAGAAAGTTGCACAGATGAATGATATTAGCTGTTCTGGTAAAGATATTGGCTCTGCTATGCCTAAACTTTCTGTTATTGTTCCTGTTTATAACGTCGAAAACTACCTTCCCAAATGCCTCGACAGTATAATTCACCAAACAATGAAAGACATTGAAATTATATGTATCAACGATGCCTCTGAAGACAACTCACCGGAAATACTTAAAACTTACGCGAAAAAAGATAACCGAATAAAAATTATATCATTAGAGCAAAATCAAGGACTCGGTAATGCTAGAAATATCGGAGTGGAAATTGCTCAAGGCGAATACATCGGTTTTGTAGATTCGGATGACTGGATTGATGATGATTTTTATGAAAAATTATACAATACAATTATTCAATATAACGCAGATATCGCTTGCGCAACCATCATTCGCAAACGGGAAAATTCCGAGAAGTATCGGGTCTTATACACAGAAGAAAAATTGTATCAGTCCCTGAATGAAAAAATTGAATGTATAAATCTTCCAAAATGTTCTTATGTTTGGAACAAGCTATATAAAAAAGATAAAATTAAAAATATAAAATTCAAAAATAAAATCTATTACGAAGATGTTTTCTGGACCCCGAAAGTTTTGGAAAATACAACTTCTTTAGTTACTGTTGCCGGAACAAATTATTATTACAGAGTTAATAAAAACTCAATTGTTAAAAATTTAAAATCAAAAAAACGCCAACTTGATAATTATAATGCGCAAAAATTTATTAATAAATTTTTTGAAAAAAATCATCTTAT
>CAMGGL010000203.1 GCA_946055575.1 uncultured Candidatus Melainabacteria bacterium | reverse complement strand
TGATGAACAAGGTCCCTGCTAACATTATCATTAGGAGAAAAGGATTGATAGTAATGATAAAAATATCTATCCTTTTGTCCGTTACGATTGTCGGAAGGATATGCTTTCTTTGTTAACATAAATTCACTGTATGGATCAACAGTAGTGCAGTTAACACCAGAAACATATTTTCTACCGTTCTTATCAGTTACCTTCTTGTCATCGGTACAGTAATCAAGTATTTGCTTTAGACCGTTTGCACATTGATATGAGTTATTACTGAATCTAACTATTGGCATCGTATATCTCGTTTAGCAATTTATATATTTCAGCTAACTCTTTGCTTGTGTCAGATAAATCAAACACTCTTATCACGCCACTGTTTGCTTTGGCAGTTAACTGATTTAGATTTGTACCGATGCGTTTAAGTTCGCGAACAACAGGCTTTAAATCAATAGGTGCCTTTATCTTTGCTCTATTCGTGCATTTGATAATGAATTCATTTGTTGGTAATTCCGACTTAGCGACTTTATCCAAAATATTCAGTTTTTCGTTTTCAGTCAGCCTAATGACTAACTGCTTATCTCGTTTTCTAATGTGTTTATTACCTCGACCACTTTCAGGACGGTTTTAACCGTCCTTTTTTTGCACCTCATACCCCTGAAACCCGCATAAATAGGGCGCTTGTGAGCATACAGTTGCAAATGCACCCTATGGGTGTTGCAAGAAAATGCCACCTTGGGAAGTGACCAATTGCAATAACTTTGCAATACCCCGAAACCCGCATAAATAAAGGCTTTGCGAGCAAAAAGTACAATAAAAATCCGTAAAGCACTTTTTTCGCATTTTCAAAATGACAGGACTTGAAATTTATATGCACCTTGCACAAACGCAAAAGCAATTCTTTATACAATTTCACAACATGCAAAAACGATGGCTTAAACCTTAACTAGTTTAGACCATCGTTTTTTTATTTTGAAAGGTATTTTTATTATGAGCGAAGCGAATAACAAAGTTCTCGGGACCTGTTCAAAATTTCAATTTTGGTAACGGGTGAGGTTTTTATATTGTTTGAGTGTCATTAGATGCACCCTCTGGGTGCATTAGGTGTTCCCTTATAAATCTTAATCGTCGATTAGTTCACATTTAATTTTATGTTCTTTTGCATATTCCTCAACATAAGAACCTGCATGACATCGTATTGTTAAATTTTTGCAACCCCAAAAAACATGTTTACCTAAACTTGTGCTATTATTTAGTATAGTTATACTAGTTAAATTTTTACAACCATCAAAAGCCAAATTGCCTATACTCATAACACTGTTTGGTATAATTATATTTGTTAAACTTTCGCAACAGACAAATGCTGCGTTGCCAATACACGTTACTTTATTAGGAATTACTACATTTTTTAGACTTGTACAATTGGAAAATGCTTCATCACTAATAGTTTTAAGGCCATTAGGCATTTTAACACTTTGTAATTGTTCACAATCTAAAAAAGTACTACTTTTTATTATTTTAACCTTTTTGGGAATCGAAATGCTTGTTATGTTAGAGTGTGCAAAAGCCCCTTCGTCAATACTCGTAATGCTTTCAGGCAAAGCAATGCTCATTAAATTACTGCCTCTAAATGCATCACTTTTTATTCTTCGCACACCCTCTAATATTTCAACAGATTTTACTTTTATTCTTTGACTATAGTTTCTTACCATACGACCATAAGGTGCAAAGGCTTCTTCTCCTATTTCAACAACATGATTTTCCCCTATTTTATTTGGAACAACAACATTTATTTCATTGCCCTTAAATCCAGATATTATAACTTCTCCTTTTTTATTAGTTTTAAATCTCCAAATCTTTTTCAAATCTGTAACAGTAGGTTCATTTAATGCCTTTATTAAATCCTTTTGAATCCTTTCTTCCTTTTCTTTATTTGAAAAATTCGAATTAGAATAATCTAACAAAATAGAAACTATTTGTGTATTATAATTTGATGGATTATTCAACACTTCGTCGAGCATTTCCAATGTTACATAGTTTAATTTTAAAAATTCGGTTAAAGCCACCTCTTCGTTATTTTCAATTATGTGTTTGAAAAACTTTTTCTTTTGTTTTTTTAAATATTCAAGATATTGTATTGCCTCTTTATCGTTATACAATTCCTTATGGTTAAGGAAATACAGAGAAGTGTTAAATTTGATTTTTGGAGATAATTGATTAAATATTTTACTTGAACAAATAATTTGATTCAAATTTGAACAATCTCTAAATACATTTTTTCCTAATACGATCTCATCGCCTTCAAAAATAACCTTTTTAAAACCACACATAGAAAATGCATAATCCCCTATTGTTTCTATAGATTTAGGAATTATTATTTCAGTTATTTCCCAACAAAGAAAAAACGCTGATCCTATTTTAGTTAACGTATTAGGAAATACAACGCTTTCTAAACTAGTACACTGATCAAATGCACGGTCACCTATTTCAACTAAACCTTCTGGAAAATCTATTCTTTTACACTTATAATGTTGCCATTCAAACGATATGTTTCCAATTTTCTTCACATTCTTTGGGATAACTAATGTATCAACATCCTTGTTTAATACACATTTAGTTAGTACATCATCAATTATTTCGATAGTTTCAAACATATTGTAATCAATATTATTTATATTATTTTGTATGTTGTATGCTTTTACAACTGATAAAGTATTCTGCATTACTCTTCCACTTGGTAATTTGCTTGATAGCACCACAATCACTCCGGGCTTGCCATTCATTTTTCCAGCTACAAATACAACATCTCCAAGTTTTATA
>CAMGGL010000202.1 GCA_946055575.1 uncultured Candidatus Melainabacteria bacterium | reverse complement strand
TTTAAAAGGTAATATTATACTAATATTATTTTGAATTGTTATCTGATTTGGAGTTTCAATCCATCTCATAAGACAAAGAAAACCGGAACTTGGAGGAGTCCCGGCGGTAAGTTTTGTATACAATAATTTATCTGTTATCTTATCTAACTTTTATTTTTGGTACGACTGACATGCCCGGAACAATTGTATATTCATCGGCATCAATTTTTTCGTCAAACACAATCTTTACAGGTATTCTTTGTACGATTTTTACAAACGAACCAACCGCATTTTCAGGTGGAAACAAGCTTGATTTTGCACCAGAACTGCGTTGAATACTGTCAATCTTACCTTTGAATTTATGATTAGGGTATGTGTCGACTTTTATTTCGACAGGCATACCGGGTTTCATACCTCTTAACTGTGTTTCTTTGAAATTAGCTACAACCCATACATCGTTAGGGACAAGCGTGAACAAAGGAGAACCCGCTGTGACCATCATACCTTTTTCAACTCTACGTGAAGAAACTGTTCCGTCTTGCGGTGCGTAGATTGTTGTATATGAAAGATTTAACGCAGCAGCATCTCTTTGAGCCTTGAGCATCTTAATATTTGCATCGGCAACTTTTTTTGCAGCCTTACTGTTCGACATAACATCTTCGTGCGCTCTTATTCTTTGTGCGTTCAAGCTATCGTATTTTGTTATTGCATTATCAAGTGTTTGTTTTGAAACCGCACCTGCTTCATAGAGCTTTGTGTATCTTTCAACATCTGTTTTAGCAAGTTTTAATTGTGAATTTGCAGCATCAAGATTTGCTCTTGCATTGGTTTGATTAAACAATTCTTTTTGGTATGCAGCATCGGTTTGTTCCAAATGAACCTCATAGTCACGAGGATCTATTTTTGCAATAATATCACCTTTTTTTACCTGTTGATTATCTTTTACGTATACTTCAATTATTTCACCCGAAACTCTTGGTGCAACGCTTACAGTTGTTGTTTCCACGTAAGCATCATCAGTTGATTCATATTTTAATGATTCAAACAACCAAAACGCAAGTAATAAACCGACTATAACAAGTAAGAATATTATAACGGGTTTTTTAATACTCAATTTATTTTTATCTTCTGCCATTTTTAACCTCTATATCTGTATATCTACTATCTCTTGAAATGCATCACGCATACGTCTTAAAACATCTCTGGTTTGATTAATTTCTTCCTCTGTGAATTTTGAACAAACTTTGTTAAAAATTGGAATTACTTTATCAAACCATGTTTCAAAAATATCTTTTCCACTTTCTGTAAGAACAATTTTTTTTACCAGCCTGTTATTTTTAACATCTACAACTCTTTGTATTAACCCTTTTTTTTCTAAAGATTCAAGAAGTCTGCCTGTGTTTGCCCTATCTTTTACAATTATCTTTGCCAAATCACGCTGGCATATTTCAGGATTGCAGGAAACAACATCCATGACTAAAAATTCCTCAGGTGACATCGGGGCTTCAAGTTTAGCAAACAACTGTAATGCCAGCATTTTGGAATATTTCTCGGTTAGTTTTATCTCATAAGCGAGAGAATCCGTATATAATTGATATCCTTTTCTTAGTGTTTGTGATTTCATTTTTTTACTGTATAATGTTGTCTATATAACATGTTGCATTTACAACATAATTATGTTATCATCATTCTGAAAAAAAAGCAAGCACTTGGAGATAAATATGAAAAAAAGAATATTAGCAGGTTTATTATTAACAAGTTTTATAACTGTGAATACTTTACCGGCATGTGCATTTATTCATTTGGGAGTTCAAAAAGATGATACCCAAACAAATGCAAATGTAAAAAAAGAGAAAGTTAAAAAAGATAAAAAGGTAAAATGGACGAATTTAAAAATTACTAATAAATATGATTTTGTAAATTTGCCGTGGTGGGAAGCGTTTGATGATGATTATTTAAACGGTTATATAAAACAGGCGGTTGAACATAACTATGATTTGCAGGCGGCATCTTTGAGCGTTGATGAGTATTATCAAAGTGTTAAATCTCAAATGGCAAACGAACTTCCGTCATTGAGTGCAGGATTTATTCCGGGATACGGCGGAACACAGCATGACAGTAATGGAAGTATGTTTTTCCCAATAATGGTGAATTATGAGGCGGATATTTTTCTAAAGAACCACAATAAAACAAAATCTGCAAAAAAAACTTATGAAGCGGCAATTCAAGATGAAAGAGCTGCTTATATAAGTGTGGTTTCCGCAGTCGGTGCAACGTATTTTAATTTAATACAGTTGGACAAATTAATTGAAACCCAAAAACATATTGTAAGTCTAAGACAAGAAATATATGATGCGATGGTTATAAGTAACAGAGAGGGTGTAACATCCGCTTCTGATGTTGTTAAAGCCAATAAAGCCCTTGTTATGGGTGAAGCTGAGTTATTGGATTTGGAAAAATCCCGTGTACAGGCTCTAAATCAGCTTGCGGTCCTTGTAGGTGAAAGTCCGGCTAATGCGGCATCACTTCAACGAGCAAAATATGATAGTGTGGTTTATAAGTACAATGCGCCTGATGAAATATCATCGGATATTATTACTCAAAGACCTGATTATTTGAAATCCGAAATTATGCTTCAAAAGGCAGGAATTGATGTTAAAGTTGCAAAGAAAGAGTTTTTACCGTCTATAAATATCGGCGGACTTGCCTTGTTTAATGTTTTAAACGCCTCAGGGAGTGTATTACCCGGTTTTATGTGGGGATTAGGCGGCGGAATTATTGAATCTCTATATACCGGCGGTGCGAAGATGGCAAGGTTGAGAATCAACAAGGTTAAGTATGGAAGAATGC
>CAMGGL010000201.1 GCA_946055575.1 uncultured Candidatus Melainabacteria bacterium | reverse complement strand
TTTTTTCCGATTGTTATTTTTTCTACATCGGAAATACACAAATCATCTTTAATTGCAACAACCGAATCGGGTACAACAAGCTGAGTGATTGTCAAGCTTTCGTCAGATCTGCCTATTTTATTACAACCGTTAAATGCATTATGTTTAATTTCTTGGACGCCGTTAGGGATTCTAACTGTTCCTCCGATACCGCCGCAGCAGCATATCAACTGTTCTCCGTTTTTATTTAGCAAAAACTGTCCGTTAGCTGAAAAATACTTATTATCTTCATCAACAACAAAGCTTGATATAGGTTGTCCGGAAAATGCCGCCTCACCGATATAAGAAACCTTTGACGGAATGACTGCTTCTTCAAATCCTATTGCTTCGGGATTATCTGCTAAAATGTCCTCCCACATAGTATTTCTGAAAGCACAAAAGCCTATTTTTTCGAGATTTTTCGGCAAATTCAGCTGTGACAAATTTGTATTGTAGAAAGCATAATTCCCTATTGAAATATTGTTTTTTGAAAATTCAACAGATTTTATATTTTCGCATCCGGCGAATGCGTAATCTCCTATATTTACAATACTTTTTGGGATTTTTACATTTTCTTCATTCAAGCCGGAAATAAGCGTTTTTTTATCCTTTGTGCAAAGGAAATCATTAGCAACCGTGTAATTTTTATTTTTCTTATCAACACTAAAGGTATTCAAATTTGAACAATACATAAACGGATTGCCTAGAATTTCTTTAACATTTTTAGGAATATGAACATTTTCAATTTGTGTATAATAGAACGCTTCGCTGCCGATTGATTCAAGGGTTTCGGGAAAATCGACTGATTTTAATGCAGTTTCAAAGAACGCACCATTTCCTATTTTTGTTATTCCCTCGGGCAAATTTACTTTTTCAAGATTTGATACCATAGAAAATGCCGAATCGGATATCTCCGTTATTGTTTCCGGCAAAACTACTTCAACAATATTTTGATTGCCCAAATTAACAGCGTATTCACCTGATTTATCCTCAAATGCCTGAGTCGCGATTACGGTAACTTCCTTTCCTTCGACATTTGAGGGAATTTCAACGCACGTATCGGTTCCGCTGTATCCGGTTAACTCTGCATGATCGGAATAAATATCAAAGGTCAATTCGCCGTTTTCTGTCTTAACGACACTTTGAGTTGAAACATTTTGCTCGAGTCCTACTAAATCCGAAGCATAGCAATTGCCTTGACAGTCTTCAACTATGATCTGACAAACTAATTCTCCGTTATATTCATCAGTAGATAATGTTCCTATTTCAATGCTGTCTTCGTATATTCCGGTTGTTGAAATGTAGCCCCAACCATTGTCCTCCCACTCTGTATAAGGAAGAAGCTTTTCACCGTCGTATTCGGGAATATAGGAATTATAATAATATCCGTATTCTTCCCAATTTGAAATATCAATTGATGTTTTACCGAAATCGGAATTGTCATCAGCGTCTAACAATATATTTTGCAGCATTATTTCACCGTCATTATTCACACAAAACGAAATACTGATATCCTCGAACATAGCTATCAAGGGGTCAAATCTCAAGTTGCCGTTATATAATCTTGAATTAACGGTTACATAATTGGTTTTGTCGTTTGAAATTTCTGTTTGCTGTGCAAAACAAACCTCATTATTTATTGTTATTAAATCCTGAACAGACGATACCGTTATCAAGCCGTTTTCATCAGGCTCTACCTTGCAGTTTAATAGAATCGGAGTATATGCCTTTTCCCCTTCTGTTCCTGTTTCCTCCAGTATTGTATAATATGCGCAGGAATAGTTTTCGAGCTGTTGCTGAGTAAGCTGCATAGTTATGGAATTTGAATCGGTTTTCGACTCGGGCAGCACCCAGATGGATCTGTCTAAGCCTTCACTTTCACCGCCGTTTAACCAAATATCCGCAAATTTACCTATGTAGTTTTTGTAGCCCTGCGAGCTCTCAAAATTCTCACATAAATCAATTCCCAAATATGTATAGTAAAGAGAATTATCATAAGGATAATAAATTGAAACACCTGAAGAGCCGTTTACATTATGCTTTTCATAAACGACCATTTCACTTATTGCTTCTTTAAGCTGCTGCGCCTCGTCCTGATACTCGTCTACAACAAATTCCGTAAGATTTCCGAGGTCAATCAAGTCCAGGCTTTCGCCCTTTGACGAGACAGAGCTTAAGCCATAAGTCTTTGTGTTTGCTCTGCTTTTGGCAAGTGTTGAATATCCGCCCAAATCAATATAATTATCAAGCTTTTCAAACAGATTATCCATAGCCGAAACGGTATTATCTATCATTGATAAATCAATACAGGATAAGGTTATTTCCGGATTAAATGTCGGAGTTGACATTTTTTCAACAGTTTGAGCATATTTATCAATTATGCTTTTTGCAATTTCAACACTGTCGGATGTTTTATTATAAGCTGACAAAAAAGAATAATCCCAGCCGCATCCGGGTTCTGTTTCCTGTGATGCGACCATATAATTTGCATAATTGCTGATAACACCGGCTATTTCAATTGACGCCATCAAACAGGCATCAAAGCCTACCCAATCAAGCTTGTTCTCTTCCGTAAACGGAGATGCGGCTAAGGCTTGGTCAATTTCATCAATCATCAACCTGTCACCCTCATAGAGCTCATCAACGCCATATCCACCAAGAGGACCGCAACCGTGATTCCAACAAACAAGGCTATAATGGTCAGTTTTATAGTTGTCATAACAGGTTTGCAAAAAGTTAGTTAATGTGCTCGGCTCGCCCATATTCAAAGGATAATCTGTAGACGCCACAAGATTATAACCGTCTTCTTTTATTTGAAGTAACGAATTATATTCGCT
>CAMGGL010000200.1 GCA_946055575.1 uncultured Candidatus Melainabacteria bacterium | reverse complement strand
TTATTTGATTACAGTCACTTAGTGAAACAGTAACAAGACGGGTATTGTCTGAGGGTTCGTAAGAAATAATCATACGCTACAACACACACTACGCCCGAGTTTACCCGTCTGAGGTTGAACTTAGTGACTGTATTTAGTCGGCGGGTTTCTTTTTCTTGGCTTGCGTTCTTTTTCTTTGCATCGCAACAAAGAAAAAGAATGTAAGTGCAGGGTTCGGGGCTGCATAAGCCCTGATAAGAAAAATATCTTTGTTATTTTTTATTAATTTATTAAAAATTATCATGGACAGCAGTGGGAGTTTGCAGGAAAAACTAGAGTTTTTCGCAAACTCTAATTATTAATATTTGTAAACATACTTATCAAATATTTTTTTTAGAATACTTTTATACTGTGTTGAAATACAAGTATGAAAGGTGGTTTGTATGAGCAAAATAATGGATTTTATAAAATACGGAAGACAAATAGGAAATGTCCATTCGGACGGGTCTGTTCTTCGTAAGGGTAATTCGTTTTTTGGCAAAAAAGTTGTGAGAACACTATTGGATAAAGATGGTGTTGTACAAAAATTTATTTGTAAAAATTATAGAACCGAAGATGCTTTTGAAGTCGTTCATGCTACACCAATAAAAGATGATTACCTGAAACGATATAATGTTGTAAAAACACTCTATTGTCATAATCCTGAACATCCGTTTATACAAGAACATAAATTTGTTGGCAAGTACTGTAACGGAAGCGACGGAACAAATGTCGGTTGGTACATATCATCCGGCAGTGATATTTCTACTAAAACACATTTGCTACAACCACGTACTAAATAGACATCACTATATTTTGCTCAACAAATATTGATGCATATAATACGCATAAACAAACCCTAATACAGCACCCCAGAAAACCTGAATAGGAGTGTGACCGAGAAGTTCTTTTAATTTCCCGCCTATTGCCTGTATTTCGTGTTTATAAAAATCATCAAGAATTCTATTCAAGCAAGCTGCCTGACGTCCTGCTGCACGTCTAAGCCCTGCGGCATCATACATTACAACCAATGCCTGACCCATTGCTATTGCAAACTCAACGGAATCAAACCCCCTGAGCAGACCTACGGTTGTTGATAACCCAACCACACAAGCCGAATGTGCGCTCGGCATTCCGCCTGTTGTTGTAAACAATCTAAAATCTACTTTTCTATCCATCAACAAGTGTAAAAAGAATTTAATAATTTGAGCAATTACAGGCACCGTTAAACTGATAAATAGAACCTCATATCCCGTATTTACCCAATTTTCAATATTCATTCACAACCCCTCTACTTTGCTATTTTTAATTCCATTTGTTTTACAATATTTTTCAATATTTCAGAATGATACTTGTCGATTATATCATAAATTTCGGCAAAAAGCGAATTTAACTTTTTCTTGGAATCTTCCAATCCGTACAGAGATACATAAGTTAGTTTTCCGCTTGCTTTGTCTTTTCCGATAGTTTTTCCTAAATCTTCAAATGTCGAAATTTCATCTAAAATATCATCATAAATCTGAAACGCAATACCAAATTTTTGGGCTAAATCATCCATTTCTTGAATTTTGGTATCACTTGCCCCTGCAATAATTGCGCCGGATTTTAATGCTAATCTGAATAAATCTGCGGTTTTATGCGTATGGATAAACTCTAATGTTTCAGCGTTTTTAACGGATTCATCGCCTTCACTTTCTATATCCACCACCTGACCTGCTATTAAACCGTATGCACCCGCAATTTTTGTATATTCTCTCAAAACTTTCAACACTCTCTCAGGCGGAAGATTAACGGATTTTTCAATAATCAACTGAGGACCGTACGACAAAAGAGCATCACCCGCAAGCGTTGCAATTGCTTCACCAAACACCTTATGATTAGACGGTTTTCCTCTTCTGAAATCATCATTGTCCATACAAGGTAAATCATCATGAATAAGGCTCTGTGCGTGAAGCATTTCTATAGCACAGGCGATTGGCATTGCATCTTCAATATTCCCGCCAAAAATCCGACAAGCCTCTAAACACATAACGGGACGTAAACGCTTACCCGGAAGTGTAACCGTGTATTTCATTGAATTAAAGATACTTTCAGGATATCTGATATCCATATATTCTTCTAATTTTTGATTAACTTTTTCTATTAAATTATTCATTTATTTCATCCTTTTCATTGTATAACGTAATATCCGTATTAATTTTTTGTTTTAGCGTGCGCCTCGAACCCTGACGTTTTTGAGCGCTTATTTTTACGGCAGATTTGTTATTATTTTGTTTTTCAAAAGTTTCTTTTTTCTTGCCTTCGTACTTAATACGTTCTTTGTATTCTTTTGCCTCCTCGACAAATTCTTTATAACTTTCATAACGAGAGTCTTTAACATGTTCTTTTACCGCACAATCCGATTCGGAAATATGAACACAGTTTTGGAATTTACATTGTCCCAAAAACGGACGCATTTCTCTAAATAATTTCCCGACTTCCCACGGCAAGAGAAAATCAAATTTAAGATTACTAAATCCGGGAGTATCAATTATACGTGTATTCTCGGAAATATTCATAATTTCACAATGTCTGGTTGTGTGAGTTCCGCGTCCTGTTTTTTCGCTTATTGTTTTTGTTCTCAATTGAAAATCAGGATTAAGTGCATTCAAAAGACTTGATTTCCCGACACCTGACGACCCGCAAAGAACCGAAGTTTTGCCCTCCATTATTTCTTTAAAATCCTCTATCCCAAGTTTTTCCAACGCTGATGTAAAAATTATGTCATAACCCATAGGTTCATATATAGAAAAAACTTTTTCAATAATTTCATCAAAACTCTTAATCATTTTGTCCTCCGTTCCAGAT
>CAMGGL010000199.1 GCA_946055575.1 uncultured Candidatus Melainabacteria bacterium | reverse complement strand
AAGAGTTCTTTTCTTTGTTAAAAAGGAAAAATTCGTTTGGGCATGTTCCAAATAATTTAACTCTGCAAAATAAATTTATTGACGAGTTTATCTTTTCAAAATTTGATAATATAATTTCTATCAAATCTCATAAAATATCTTCCTATTTAGCGTATGAGATTTGCACAAGAGCTCCTTGACCTGTTTTTCTTAATTTTGATTGACAGACATTAAATTTTAATAGGAGCAAATTGCTATGAATATCGAACTGTTAAAGGTCGGCAGCCTTGTCATGGTTATCGGTATGGGCTTTGTCTTCTTCTTTATCGGGGTAATGATTTATTCTGTGGAATTCACTTCAAAAATTATTGAATTTATTGGTAAATATTTCCCTGAAAAAATAGAAGAAGATATTTACTCAAAGCCAAAGAAAACCGCGACAAATGATGATGAAATAGCTTTAGCTATTGCTTGTGTATATTCGCAAACACATTAAGGAGATTACCATGAATGAAGTTGAAAATAAAAATCAAAATTACGGCAATTCATACTCTGAATCACGAGGTACAGGAGTAATCAGTACATTGATTTTTGCCGTTATTGTTTTTGTTGCGATGTTTCTTATCGCAAAATATAAAGGATATTAAAGTTAAAACTTACTATATGATATCAATTAATTGTGCCCTCTCTCTTATAGAGGGCTTTTTTTATTACTATTGTCGTAATAAAAGTTTATAATCCGTTTTTATTTTGAACTTTTATTTTAATATAATCGTTATAAATGTGTTATGTATAATAGGAGAAATGTATGAAAAAGATTTTTTGCTTAATTGCACTAATTTTTGGCTTATCTGTATTGCCGACTAATGCTGCACCCGCACATCACGGCGGGCATGGTGGCGGAGGCGCCAGACCACCTATGCATTCAGGCGGCTCAATGCACAGACCGCCAATGGGTAGACCTCCGATGCATGCCGGCACTTCAATGTCACGTCCGCCAATAGGCAGACCTCCAATGAGCGCAGGTCACAGACCGCCACACTATATTGGCGGAGGTCGTCCTTTGCCTCCACCTCCAATGTACAGATATCGTCCTTATCGACCTATCATAAGACCTTATTACTATTCTTCAATTTATTATCCTACGACTTATTATTCTACATCTTACACATATTATCCGTATTCGGATTATATCTACACTCAACCTTATACACCAATTCCTACCGCTGTTAATACGGTAGTTGTAAGAGATGATTATGCGGGATTAAATGCTGCAGCAAATGTGATTAATGCGGCATCTAATGTTGCGGCAACAATACGATATTACAACTGGTAATGTATAGTATAGATAAAAAGATTTTTATATTTCTGTTAATTTGTGCGCAAATTTATTTTTTACGGTTTTTATATACATAAAACTTAAAATAATCTTGAGATACAGACCGAACAGATTTATAATAATCCATGTTGTTGGATAAGAAAGGATTAGTGGAAATGGCTTCAATCGAAGAAATGACGTACCCGCAATTGGAAAGGGCAATTAACCCGACTCACGATATAAAATTGTTTGCCGGACGTTCAAACCCTAAATTGGCACAAGAAATTGCAGATTGTTTAGGCACATCTGTAGGACCTATGGTTGTTAAAAATTTTGCCGATGGTGAAATTTACGTTCAAGTAAAAGAAAGTGTCAGAGGGGATGACGTATTTATTGTGCAACCTGTTTGCAATCCTGTAAATGAAAACTTAATGGAATTATTGATCATTATTGACGCATTTAAAAGAGCCAGTGCAAAAACAATTACGGCGGTAATCCCATATTACGGATATGCAAGACAAGACAGAAAAACCTCCGGACGTGAAGCTATAACTGCAAAATTAGTTGCTGACTTATTGACAACTGCAGGTGCAGACAGAGTATTGGCGATGGATTTACACACAGGTCAAATTCAAGGATTTTTCAACATCTTAGTTGATCATATTTTTGCTACACCTATACTTGTAAATTACATAAAAGAATTGGGAATTGACCCTGATAATATGGTTGCAGTTTCTCCTGATATGGGCGGAGCAAACCGCACAAGATATTTTGCTAAAAAATTGGATTGTCCTATCGCAATTATTGATAAACGCAGAGATAAACATAATGAAGCAATCGCCACTAATGTCATTGGAGATGTTGAAGGTAAAGTTTGCTTGATGTTTGACGATATAATTGACACCGCAGGTACAATTTGTGAAGCATCTAAGTTGCTAAAATCAAAAGGAGCTAAAGAAATTTATGTTTGTGCTACACATCCGGTATTCTCTGGTCCTGCAGTTGAAAGACTCGGACAAGCTCCGATTACGGAATGTATTGTAACTAATACAATTCCGCTTGACATGACAAATATGCCATCTAATATCAAGCAGATTTCAGTAGCTCCGCTTTTGGCGCAAGCTATTTCAAGAATACATGATGATGAATCAGTAAGTTCTTTATTCGGATTTGAAAAAGAAATGCAAGTAAGCTAGATAAATAAAACTGGAATATGAAAAAGACTATAAGACAAAGGCTTTACGCTTTTGTCTTATTTTTTTCTCATACATTTGGATGAGATTTAATATTCTTATTAAAGAAATTAATTTGTGTGCCGATATCAATAATATAGATATGAAAAACGAAAGTTTTTCATACCTCCTCCCCAAGTCTGGTAGCCGTTCTTTTTACAAGACGGCTTTTTTTTATGAAAATTTTTTTCATAATTAATAAAAAATAATGGCAAAAATATTTTTGTTTGTGTTTTTGATATAATGGTAATCTGGTAAGGAAATTAATATGAAAATAGAAATAATAAAAAAGAATACTCCTCAAAAAATTATTAGACGTATTTTAAAGCAAAGAAAAACTA
>CAMGGL010000198.1 GCA_946055575.1 uncultured Candidatus Melainabacteria bacterium | reverse complement strand
AAAACGATACTTAATCGTTTTTTCTCGGCAGAGTGCCAACCGCCCATATATTCATTTTCAGGAAACTTCCGTTTCCTGCGGATACGCTACCCCTCTCAAAAAAACGATACTTAATCGTTTTTTCTCGGCAGAGTGCCAACCGCCCATATATTCATATTCAGGAAACTCCCGTTTCCTGCAATAATAGTCTACCCTCTTATTATATCAAAGATATCTTTTCTGTAAACCCTAAAGGCTAAAAAAAAGACCTTTCGGTCTTTTTATATCTTGTGCATATTATCTACAATTTCTTTTTTTTGAACCCAAATTTCCATTCCCATCTTCTCACCCAGTTTTGAGAATGCCTCTTTAATTTCTTTAAAAGAATATTTCGATTTTTCGATATTACACAACATAAACATAACAAAATGCCCTTGCATTAGCGTCTGCTTGATATCCTCAATATTGACCTCGTGTTTTGCCATCATCGCAGTAACCTCTGCTACAATACCGATTTTATCAACTCCGGAAACCGTAACTATTATCTTATTGTCAGACATTATTCCTTCTCCTGAACTTCTACTGCTTCTACCGCTACAGGCTCAGTTTTAAACCAAGACGGATTTGCCCATCTGCCTATATTATGTTTGATACAATATGATTTGAGTTCTTTTTTTACTTCTGCTGCCAAAATATAAAGAACTATTATATTTGGTACACACATTGCTATCATCATTGCATCTGTTATGTTGATTATAGATGTTACGTTCATAGCTGAACCGATTACAATAAATACGCAATATATTATATTAAATGTTAAAACACGTTTTTTACCTTCACCGAGCAAAAACGTCCAAGCCTTTTGTCCGTAATATGCCCAAGATATCAATGTAGATAATGCAAAAAGTATCGCGATTAATGACAATATATAAGGGAAAAACGGGATTACTGATTGGAAAGCATTTGACGCAAGTTCAATCCCTGAAATTTCACCGATTTTTGCATTATTCAAAACACCTGAAAATACTATCGCAAATGATGTGAACAAACATAAAATACCTGTCAAAAATGTTTCTAACAATGCTACGAAACCTTGTGAAATCGGCTCTTTTGTCTGTGCTGTTGCATATACAATAGCAGCAGCGCCAGTACCAGCCTCATTTGACTGTACCGAACGTCGCAATCCTATAATAATCGTTCCGAATACTCCACCGGCAACTGCCGTAGGGTGAAATGCCTCTTTCACAATTAAAACCAATGCACTTGGAATATTTGGAATGTTTGCACATATTACAATCAAACCGGAAACAATATATAAAACACACATTGTAGGCACAAGTACTGTCGTTACCTTTGCTATACTCTTAATACCACCGACAACAACAAGCCCGATAAGAATTGCTACAAACACGCCAAAAACCCACGTATATCCGTTCAAAAAGCTATGTTCACCCCCTGTAATAAATACCAGTTGGTGTGCAGACTGGTTAATCTGTATCATGTTACC
Source organism: uncultured Candidatus Melainabacteria bacterium (assembly GCA_946055575.1). Lineage (GTDB taxonomy): Bacteria > Cyanobacteriota > Vampirovibrionia > Gastranaerophilales > Gastranaerophilaceae > Zag111. The sequence continues at coordinate 1,423 of CAMGGL010000198.1, read as the reverse complement.
GCCTGTTATACCACCGCCAATACAAAGAATTGCAAAAATTACAGACAACGGCTGACCTAACCACCTCATATTTTTTCGGGTTAAACCATGAGCAATATAGTGCATCGGTCCGCCTGATACTGAACCGTCCAAATTAAATCTTCTATATTTTACTGCTAATGTTGCCTCTACAAATTTGATTGACATCCCTAAAAGCGCACCTGCAAATATCCAAAATGCAGCTCCCGGTCCGCCTATGGATATTGATATCGCAACACCTGCAATAGAACCAATACCTATTGTTCCCGAAAGTGCAGTCGCTAATGCCTGAAACGAGGATACTTCACCACAACCGTCTTTACTTGATTCTGACGGCTTTGCTATTAAATCAACAGCATGTTTAAATCCCCATACCGCAACACCTTTATAATACAAAGTGAAAAATATTCCGGCTATTAATATCCAAAAAATTATTATCGGAATTTTTGTCCCAAATAAAGGTATCGGGAAAAAGATAACTTTGGCAACTGCATCCGAAATAGGTGCTATATTCTTATCAATAAAAGCATCTACATTCATCGCTGATGCTTGTTGCATACTAAATAGCATCATTGCCAAAAAAGTCATAAGTTTCTTCATATTGTATCTATCCTTTCGAACTGTTTGAAAAGGTTCTATTACCTTGATAGGGTAAACCAACCAAATACTGCTAATATTATAGCAGAAACATGTTTGAACGTAGCCTTATACTTTACTAACTGTTACACTTGAGGTAAATATTTAAAATCACTACCAATTTTATTTCCGTTTTTTACGTTTATATTTGATTTTTAAGCCTAATATAGTGATAATTTTATGGCTCTTACTTCTTGAATTTACCATTGAAAACAGAGTGTTCACAAAAGTATACCAATATATATTTTTTAAAACTCTATATTTTTTCAAAGTCATTAAATCTTTTTTATCATAATGATCTTCCAAAAATTTCAATAACTCTCTTATATCTTTTATCATAGCTTTTCTCTGATAAAATTTATAAAAATTATCCCAATAACATATGGAGCCTCTACAAAAACTTAAAACAATTTTTAATTTAGTTTCAATAGGTTGTTCCTGAAAAATTGATAAACTATGAAAAGTTTTTAGCGCAACAATATCATTTTTTATACACTTTTCATAAGTTGTTGTAGCAGAACCTAATCTATTTACGGTATAAATATATAGTGGTTTATCTATAAAACAATAATTCGGATTATTAAACAGACAACACCAACAAAATATGACATCCTCAGCATTATTAACACCTTTTTGAAAACATAAATTATTCCTTTCCAAAAATGCTCTCATGTATATTTTATCCCAAACCATTATTTGAAAACATGAATAATCTGTTAAAGTTTCATCCTGTGCAAATTGACGAACATTTTTATTCTTCGGAGCTTCT
>CAMGGL010000197.1 GCA_946055575.1 uncultured Candidatus Melainabacteria bacterium | reverse complement strand
GAAATAAAAAAGAATGGCAATAGTGGAGTAAATAAAATTAAAACTGTTGACGATTCGTATGATGTTAGCTTTATACAAACCAAGTTATCAGAAATCGGACGACTAATTTCAATGCTGAACTAGGAGATGAAATCAAAATGAAAAATATTGAATTAATAATTAAAACTGCATATATTGCCAGCAAAAGAACTGAACTCGTTTCATTAAATTCAAAAATTTCAAGTAGTAAAATATCAATGAAATTAACTGGTTCAACGGGAGGCTTGGCCGACGAAATTAACAATGCTATTGACCAGATTAATTCGGCGACAAAACAAATCGGAGATTTTGTTAACGAAGCTACTATATCTGTGTTAAATATTCCTATAAAATTTGAAGAAACAGATAACAAAATGGCTGATATTATTTATAAAATGTGAGTGGGCGTTATTATGAAGAAAATGATATGTTTATCCTTATTACTTTTGCTAATTCTAACCGGTTGTGTAAAACAACAAAGTACACCTACATATTATGATTTTGAAAGTCAGAATTCAGAACAGGAGGAGCCGATGGATAGTTTAAATAGCAGGCAAATTGAAATTTGTGAACAGTTGAATTTGTCAACAAATATAGAAGAATTAACAGATTCACAAAAGAAGTCTTTAGCGCGAATTGAAGAACTTTTACAATATTTAGATAAGAAATACAACACTACTTTCCATTATGTTGGATACTATGAAAAGAGTGTTTTAGATGAAGAAAAGTTAGAGGCGTATTCAGACGGCTTAAATGAATACTATTATACTACTCTAACGGTAGAAGAAGACGATTCCTATAATGACAATTATAAAGATGTTTTAGGACGCTGTTTGCTAGAAATTGAAACGGCAGATTTCTTGAATTCTAATTTAGATGGTCAGTTTAAAGTGTTTGCCTTAGAATGCAAATATAGTGGCGAAAAAGTTCCTGAAACAATAGACGATTTTTCAAATAATACTTCTCTAACAATTGAGATTATTGTTAAGGGAAAAGATAAGGACGACAAATTACACGGATACGCAGAAAAAGTAATCAAATGGTATCAACGGAATAATATTTACGGATATGTTAATTTTATTATGGTTAGTGACGACCATTTTGACACTGTTAATAATTACAATGTTAGCAGTGTGAAAATTGATGATGATACCGATATAGCTTTAAGTTGTGATATTTATAGCGATGGACAAACAATAATATATTAAAGGGGGTGAAATTGAGTGGCAATTAGTGATAGCGATTTAATGATGCTGGAGAATCTGACTTACTGTTTAAGTAATCGAAATCCTGCATATGCACTTGGCCTAAAAGCGTTAAATGCGTGTAAAACAGTAGGCGAATATTTGGCACAGTTTTCTGAAAGCGTTCTAGACAAACTCGATAATTCTTCTGACATTTATGATGGTGAAAACAGTGGCTCAGAATGGGCTGCAATGATTCGTTATATGAAGAGTAAAAAAGAACTCCTTGAGTTAAAAATTGCTGAAGTGACAGAGAAAGTGGTTTGTTTTGTCAACCCAAACAACAATAAAGCAATTGTTGCTTTTAGGGGAACAAATGGTGGAGAAGAATGGATAGATAATGTAGAAGGGTTTAATGAGGCTGACACCGTTTATCAAAAAGAAGCGTATGACTACATAGAAGGCTTGCCGTATGATGACATTTCTGTTGTAGGACATTCAAAAGGCGGAAACAAGGCGCAGTATGTTGCAATTAGGAGCGATAAGGTGACAAGATGTGTGTCTGTAGACGGACAAGGCTTTTCACAAGAATTTATCGACAAATATGGTCCTCAGATAGAAAAAAACGCTAGCAAAATAACAAGCTATTCTCTATCTACTGATTTTGTTCACATTTTAATGTACACTCTTCCTGGAATTAAAATACACTATATTAATGGCGGAAGTGATGTTGGAAATACAGGCGAAAATCATAGCCCGGATGCATTGTTTGAGTATTATCGGGATAATAATGGAGAATGGCATGTAAAGGTTAATGGAGACGGCAACGCATATTTAGATTATTCAGCGGAAGATGCTTCAATGACAATGCTTCATGAATTTACTACCTTTGTATTAAACAATATGAGTGGTGAGGATAAATACAAAACGGTTGCATTTTTATCAGGTCTATTAAGTGGGCTTTTCAGTGAAGGCTGGGATACAGAACAAATAATTGATTATATAAAAAGCAACAAAGATGCCGCTTCTACTGTTATTGCTTACTTATTAAAATATATAAAACTTAATGATTTAAATGTTGATGATGCAATCGAACTAATAAAAGCACTGGGGTTTTATGAGGCGATAGAACCATTTTTAGATTCTGATATTCTTAATGTTTTGGGAATACATGTAACTGGAGATGATGCTGTAAGAGCTGTTTGGGAAATAATTATAAATAATATTACAGATGGTAAGAATGACCCGCTCATTCAATGGCTGTTAGAAAAATTAGGAGAAAAAGCAGGATTCGATATTTCTGGATTTTGGGCAGAAGTTGAACTAAAGTATGGAAAGCTTGGAAACGTTAAGAATAATAAAAAAGATGCAAAAATCAAAAAAATCGATTATTCAAGCAATGCATATTCAATTATTATAAGTGCAATTAATTCGTTTGATGCAAAAGGCCTCCCAGAAGTATCAGCGTGGAATAAATATTCATACGCAGATTGGTTTGGCAGAATACTTGTCAGCATTGTAATAAAATGCATTAACCGATATGCAAGTACTATACATGAAATAAATACAGAATGGAAAGCCAAAACCAATAAAGCGTTTAGTGATATTAGAAACATAGACACGCGATATGCAAATAAAGTAAAAAAATCAAACAGTTCACTCAATCAACTAATTATACAAATGAAATCTGGGATATAATTAAATAACAAATATAA
>CAMGGL010000196.1 GCA_946055575.1 uncultured Candidatus Melainabacteria bacterium | reverse complement strand
GTCCTTTGTATAATATTTAATGTATATTTTATTATCAAAATTCATAATATTAAAACCGTCAGCACCGAGATTGTACGCCTTATCGTAGTCGCTTATTGCCCCGTCATAATCTCCTGTTTTAAATTTTGCATATCCTCGCAAAGAATACCATTCCTGAGCTATCGGGAAAATTTTTGACCCTATAGTTGTCAGTTTAATTGCCTCGTTATATCGTTCATATTCTATTAGTTTTTGAGCTTTTTTCAACGGCGACCCAAAACTGAAACATCCGAGTATCACAAGTATAAGAATTAGTGCTTTTACTAATTCTATTTTAAATAATTTATAATATTTTTCATCAATTTCTTTTTTGGATTTAAATATTGTTTTTTCAAATTCGCCAAATTTTTTCTTTAAATTCCGTTCAAAAAATATAGTGCAAATTTTTGTTATAATTTGACAAACAAATGCAAATATTGCAAGGATTATAATTGCGTTTACGTACCAAACATTATTTACAAAGAGAAAAAACTTCGGGAAAATAAACTGATACAACAACGTGATTAAAAGTAAAAAGATTAGTATCGTAGACCATCTTTTACATATCTTTGTTTCGCCCCAAGCCTTGTTTATCTCATCATCGTCAAATTTTCTCTCAAATTTGTAGCCAAGTGAGGTATTATTAACTGATTTTATAACTGTTGTTTCATTATCAAATGTATAAAAATTCATTGGGGAACGTTTATACATCATCTTTAAAATATTTACATTGAACATTAAATATTAATTCCCTTGTGTGATTATAATATCATAAAATTCTATTATGCCAATTAGCCGTTTCACCTTTTTGAACAAATGCGACCAATAGTGTATTCCAAGCCGTATAAGAATAAATTTCAACTTAATAATACGTTACAAATGCGCAAATTCTTTTATTTTCGTTGAGATACTTTCTTCGTCCAATCCTTTGTAATTTATGCCGGATGAGGTAATCGGCTGTTTGTAATCATATTTGTTAATTGAGCGAGAATCAACGATAACAGATGGCGGCAAAATCGACCACTTATATAAAGCGGTTGACATTCTTCGATAAAATTTATCAAGCCATTCTACTTTTTGTTCTTTTGATACGTAATGAGATTTCTCGTATAAGAATTCTGAGTTGAGCATGTCATAATAATGCTCTTTTTTATTTTCAATTCTCCAAATAACTTCATCCAAAAATTCGTATGGCATTAGTGCGTCTTCCGCAATTAACGGTTTTCCAGTTTTTGGGTCAATTGCAAGTTCGGCTCCCGGCTTTTTCAAAATAACAGATTCAGGAATTGCATTTTTAACTTTCCTGTTAGCGTTTAACCATCTTGCAAGAGCAAATAATTTCGTTTTCGGAACATCCGCAATTGGCGCGAATCCACCTGACATATCACCATTTATTGTTGCGTATCCCATGTATAGTTCTGATTTATCAGAAGTTGCAATAGGCAAACAAGCTCCAAACTCGTTACTTATCCCCCACAAAAACATTGCTCTTGAACGAGCCTGTATATTATCTTGAGTAAAAGATTTTGTATAACGTCCATCCCATTTTTTTTCAACGTAAGAAAACAAGTCGTTCAAACAATTTGTAGTAGTATCAACCATATCTTTAATAGATGCTTCCGTAAAATTTATACCTAAATTACTTGCAAGAATTTGTGCATCTGATTTGCTTTCAGAGCTTGTGATTTTTGAAGGCATACTTATACCAAAGACATTTTCAGCGCCTAAAGCATCAGATAGCAAAACCGCACAAATCGTTGAATCCAATCCGCCTGACAGTCCCAACACCGCACGTTTAAACCCTGTTTTTGTAAAATAATCTTTTATACCTTGAATAATTGTTTTGTATGTTCTTTCCAAATCAGGCTCATATTCAAGAGTATAAACTTTTGTTTCCGTAAGTGTTTTTTCCAAACCGCCGGTTAAAGGATAAACTTTACCCAATCCTTTTTCCGGATTAACTATCAAAAATTGTTCCTGAAAAGATTTGGCACGTGCCAAAAGATTCCCGTTTTTATCAAACACCCTGCTTGAGCCGTCAAAAGAACTATTATCAATAGCCCCAACTTGATTTACATATATAATAGGGGTCGAATATTTTTTTGCAATAAAAGACAACATGTTGTGTTTTAACTGTTCTTTTTTTGCCCTTGTCGGTGATGCTGAACAGTTTATAAAAACGTCCGGCTTTTCTTTTGCCAATTCTTCAATTGGATCAAGTGAATATAATGTTGTATCGTTAAAAAATTCTTTATTATTCCAACAATCTTCACAGATAGATATACCGTATTTTTTACCGTTGATATCAATAGTTTTTGGGCAAGTTTGCACCATTTCTTCATCAAATTGTCCCAAAGTCTCTGCAGGTTGCATACCAACTACCGGAGATGGCTCAATATACCTATAATCATTAAATTCAGAGTAAGTTGGTAAAAGTGATTTTCTGACTATACCTTTGATCTTTCCCTCGGATAATATTGCAACAGAATTAAAATACTTTTTACCTGTCAGACAATTGTATTTTCTTGGCTCGACAAAACCTACCAAGGCTGTTGTAGTTGTAGTTATTTTTGCAATTTCTTTCAACCACTTAACATTTTCTTCCACTATAATAGGATGCCTGTCAATAGTGTCTTCAATCGGATAACCCATTAATATTAATTCAGGGAATACCACTAAATCAAGTCCCAAATTTTGAGCCTCTACTATATATTTTACTACCTTTTGAGCATTATACTCAATATTACCGACTATTGGGTTAATTTGAGCAAGACCAATCGAGCCATTTTTATAGGGTTCTAAAATATTTTTTAGTTCCTCTGTCAAAGTTTGAGATTGTTCTTTGTTAAGCTGCTCTAACAATTGGTATATCTTATTTTCAATTTGTTCCATTTTAATATCCTT
>CAMGGL010000195.1 GCA_946055575.1 uncultured Candidatus Melainabacteria bacterium | reverse complement strand
TCTCTTGAAGAAACTGCACAACTTGCCGAAAAATTTGCAAGGGCAGCAAAAGACGGATGTTTTGTAAATCTGTTTGGAGAAATCGGGGCAGGAAAAACCGCATTTGTAAGACTTGTTGCACAAGCACTTGAAATAAAAGAAAAAGTAACAAGTCCGAGTTTTACTATTCTGAATGAATATCATACGGGTGATATTCCCATATATCATTTTGATTTATACAGATTAGAAAATGAAGGCGTTAAAACAATTACCGACGAATTGCGCGAGTATTCTACGGGTAAACAACTCACATTTGTAGAATGGGCAGAGTTCTCGCAAAACGAAATTCCGTTTGATAGAATTGAAGTTAATGTTACATACGATGATGAGGATAACAGATGTTTTGAATTCACATCAATCGGTGAAGGTATGGATAAGATTGTGGAAGGACTTGAAAAGTGAAGCTTTTAGCATTTGATACATGTTTAGACAAAACCTATATTGTGTTAAGAGAAGATAACAAAATTCTTACTTCAAAGATTTTGGAATCTGATGAAAAGAATTATCATTCTGCTTATTTAATTTCCACAATTGCTAAGACTCTTAAAGAAAACAATATGAAACCGTCTGATTTGGAAGGTATTGCAATAAATATCGGGCCGGGCAGTTTTACGGGAATCAGAGCCTGTACAACGGTTGCAAGAGTAATGGCGCAGGAATTGGATATAAAAGCAGTCGGAATTCCTTCTTTGGAAATCTTATCGAAAGCCAAAGATGATGAATACATCGTGGCATTAGATGCAAGAAAAAATAAAGCGTATTTGTATGATGGAGAACTCTTAGGAGCGGTAGAACTTGAAGAAGTTGATAAAAGACTAAAAGACAAAAATATCATAACGGATGATAGATTATTTGAACGATTTCAAGCCATTGGAAATAATGTAATATCATACCAAAAGGCAGGGTTTGATTTAGGTAAAGTTCTTTCCGATATTGCGATTGAAAGAATTAAAACAGAAGAATGTGATTGGCGAAAACTTCTTCCTCTATACATTCAACCTCCGCCCGTTACAATGAAAAAATAATAAAAAGGGATTTTTATGAGTACAATATGCAAGAATTGGACACAATGGTTAAAAGAAACGAGGTTTTCTTCTCTCACTGAAGAAATGAAATCACAAACCCTTGATTGGTTAGACTCTGTCGGAACTGCGGTTGTGAACATGGCACAAATTCAAGCGAATGATACGGTTCTGGATATCGGATGCGGTACGGGACTCTTGGGGTTCAAAGCTGTTGAAGCACTCGAAAAACTCAACGGGCAAGGAAAAGTTATATTTTCGGATAAGTTTATCGACTGTGTTGAAACCTGCGAAGGGTTTTTAAAAGAAAATCCGTCTAAAGTAAAATGTGAGTTTTTAAACGCATCGTGTGAAGATTTACAACTCCCCGACAATACGGTTGATAAAGCGATGCTCCGTTCGGTACTTGTTCATATTGTCGATAAACAACCCGCAATAAATGAAATATACAGAGTCGTAAAACCCGGAGGAGTTTTCTGTGCGTTTGAACCTATTATACGTTCAAACACAAGGTACTCGGAACTTTTGGACCCTAAGTATATTGATTCATATCACGAATTTAAGGATGCAGAGGACAAAATCATGTCAGATGTGACCGATTCTCTCTGCAATTTTGATGATTTTACATTAAAGGGTAATCTGGATAAAGCAGGTTTTTCATCATCATCAACAATGATTCACACAATAGAATCAAAATATACGGTAACTCGAGAAATGGTTATACCTTGGTTTGTATCACCGCCTTCTCCCGACAGACCTTCTATGAAGGAAAGATTTTTGAAATTTTTTGATGAAGCCAAGGTGGATAAATACATCTCTGATATACAAAATTATCTGGAAGGCAGAGAAATAAGTCTGAAAACGAATTCTGTTTTACTATACGCAGTAAAATAACATTGTGGTTGCGTGTGCTATTTTAAACTCACAAAACCTTATGAAGAAAATTATATTTCTTATTACAACAAAGATTTAGTACAAATCGCTTAATTAAAACAATTGAATATTAAGAACCGGGATGAGTAAAGCACCTTGGTTTTATTTGCCTAAAATATACATTTCCCCCCAAAAAATATTTCTTGACTTTCAAGACATTATCTACAACTTTAGTACCATTCTCTAATACTATCTAATTGTTCATTAGAATATAGCACATCTCTATTAATTACTCCAATCCATTCGTTTGGTTTAAATAAATGCCTTTCGTATCTCACATATTGACATTCTGAATTAAGTTTGTCTGTATTTATATTTCTCTTCCCCGGAACCAGTACATCAAAATCCGACATTGCCATTCTTGTTACATCATTTTCTCCCTGTCTTACATTATTTTTCCTTCCACCTATTATAAATATGTTATCAGACATTTTCCCATCTTTTGAAGAATCCACAACACAATTATTACAATCAATTAATTCGTATCTGTTATGTTCTTTTGAACCTATTATAATTGCATTTTGTAAACCTCTAAAAATTGTATAATAATTATCATCATTATTTTCATGACTTATTTTATAACCACCATTTCCTGCTATGGTATAGTTTCCTGTATTAACATCATATCCTGTACCATAAGAATAACCTATATCTGTACTGCTTCCGCCTTGATTATGACTTTCGATTGAGCCATTTTCTCCGTCCGGATATAGTACTTTAGTACCATCGCGTAAGGTTACACAATTCATATACTTATTGTTGTAATATACTTTTGAATAACTATTAGCACTACGTATTTCTATTTCCATTCCGGCAACATTTTCTGCAGCAGGACAAACCTCTCTATTTGATGTTTCAAGGTTAAAATGTGTGTTTGTGTATGGTACAACTTTATAAGAACTACTATCTATTCTATGTTTAATATTTGTAATACTTTTAGAATCGCTCTTATATACTGTTCGAATTTGTTTCAATTTGT
>CAMGGL010000194.1 GCA_946055575.1 uncultured Candidatus Melainabacteria bacterium | reverse complement strand
AAAACAGAAAAAAGGTATAAGGTTAGGTAGGTCTATTATGGGTATGCTATTAATGATGTTCAGGAAATTGAACCTGATACAGAGAAAAAATAACATCGAATTTCAATTAACTGATGCAAATCAACAGTTATTGGATTACCAGAACACAGCTGCTGCCTTGTCTAATGATTCTGTTTCAATAACCGACCTTGCCTCCGTATCTCCGTCATTATTTGGTTCGACACTTAACCATCTCATGATGGCACACGGGGCGGCAACACAATATGCAGAACAGGCGATGGAATACATGAACAGTAACAGTATTTTCCAACAATATGGAGATCAGGCTCCTCAAATGCAGCAAATTGCATACATGAAAGCGTATGAAAGCGCCAGAGAACAAGCTAAAAAACGTATTATGGCACAACTAAACCAAAAAGAAAAACAGATGGAAATGAAGGTTAAAAAGCTGGAAACACAACTTGCTGCCATCGAAGAAGAAGAAAAGGCAACAACGCAACGTATCCAAAATGCTATACCTAATCAGGTATCACATTACGGATTGCAAGGTTAGAAAATAAAATAAGGTATACAGGCTAGAACAATATACCCGCTATTGTTGCTGACATAAAACAGGTTAATGTTCCGCAGATTAAAGCTTTTAATCCAAGTTCTGCAAGATTTCGTCTTTGATTAGGTGCAAGTTCTCCTATACCGCCCAGTTGTGTTGCAATAGAACCGACATTACCAAAGCTGCAAAGGGCAAAACTTGCAATTAAAAAACCTTTTGGAGACAGAGTATCTTTTAAAGCCGATAAATCAATATATGCAACCATTTCGTTTAAAATAACCTTCGTACCCATCAATTGACTAACTGATGTAATATCCTGATTTGGTACACCCATCAAGTACGCAAATATAGCAAAGAATTTTCCTAAAATCATTTTCAATGACAGATGCTGTAAGTCAAGTCCAAGTACAGGTCCTGTTAAATGAAAAGCATTATACAAAGCTGAACCGAAATATCCCAAAGTGTAATCAATCATTGATACAAGTGCTACAAGAGCAATAAGCATTGCCGTAACATTTATTGCGACCTGCATGCCTTCACTTGCTCCTGATGCGATTGAATCTATTAGATTAACATGTGTTTGTTCAACAGATAACTTAATATTCTCTCCCGTTTCAGGAGTATTATCTTCAGGATACATTATTTTAGAAATAACGAGAACTCCGGGAGCTGCCATAACCGAAGACGCTAAAATATACTGTGCCGGAATTCCCATGCCTATATATATCGGCATCATTGCACCCGATATACAAGCCATGCTTCCTGCCATACATGCCAGCAATTCCGAACGTGTAAGTTTTTCAAGATAAGGTTTAATCATTATTTGGGCAACAATTTGCCCGACAAAAGAGTTTGCAACAGAACAAAGTGCTTCAGCTCCGGACACCTTCATAAGTTTGTTCATGGCCTTTCCTAAAAACAAAACAACTCTTTGCATAATACCGTAATAATAAAGAATGTTTACAAGTATCATCATAAATATACAAGATGCAACAAGCTGTAATGCGAAAATTCTATGTCCGGCCCCAAATACCGTATCAAAGAGATTAAAGTCCAGCAATGCCCCAAACACAAACTGTCCTCCTTGAAATGCAAAATCAAGCACTTTTTGTATCAAAATCCCGATACCTAAAAACATTTTTTGCCCGAGAGGAACTTTAAAAATAAAAACTGCAAGCACAACCTGTAACAAGAACCCAATGCCGACAGTTTTAAAATTGATTTTTTTTCGATTATTTGACATTAAGTATGCAACTGCAAAAATAAAAATAATACCTAAAACGCCAAATAATCTGTTCATTTTATCATCTCTCCGGTTATTCTATTAATGGAACGATTATATCAGAAAGTTATAAAAAAAGAAAAATAAATTTTATCAAATTTGAATTGTAACATTTTTGTTATAAAGTAACAAAATTTATTTTTGTCTGTTTTAATATGGATGTATAAGGTAGTGAATTATTTTTAGATTGGAAACTATGATGAGTCATTCGCATACAACGCAAAATCTAAATACAATGACTAAATTACGCAGTTATTGCGATATAATATATCAACCACTAAAAATTTATACATACCCGCTGGACATATTAAAGGGGAAAAGGAATAAGTAATGATAAAAAGTAATTTAACGAGTTCATTTGTCAGGTTAAACTGTTTGCAGGGAATTGCAAAAGCAGCACAAAAGCCTGATAGATTGACCCGTTTCATGCAAAACCGTTTTGTGGGAAAAGTTTGTGATACAGCAGCAGATAACCCGGTTATCTGCCAATCTTTATTTTCATTAGCAATATGTTGCGGAGCAAGACCTGCAACTAACTATATAACAACACCGAACAAAAAAGATGCAGGATACGCTTCCTGTCACTCGATATCATCAGGTCTTGTCGGTTGGGCTTGGCCTTTCATTTTTGCAACACCTCTTGCCGCAGCGGTAACATTAATTACAAAGAATCCGGCAAAATACTTAAAGCCTGAAGTAATAAAAAAATTCTATCCGTCTGTCGGAATAGAAGAAGTCATAGAAAACGGAAAGAAAATTAAACGTGTTATGACTAATGCAGAAGGGAAAATGCTCAGAGAAAACGGAACCGAAATTTCATCGGCACTTGAGCCTTTAAAAATCAAAAATGGAGACTGCAAGAGTCGTTTAAATGATATTGAAAAGAAATTAAGTAAAACGAAAAATCAAAATAAAATATCTCGACTTAATGAGGAAAAAGCTGAATTAGAAGAGAAACTTGCGAAATTTGAACAAGAGAAAACAAAATTTGAGGCAGAAAACCCTGACTTGTATGTTGACAAAACAGGGGTTGTTCGTTCAAGAACCGTATTTAAAACTAAAAACGGTAAGTATCAGCTTGATGAAACCGGCGAAAAATCCGCAAACGGAAAAATCGGAGAAAAAATGGGATGCGTTGTTCAAGAAG
>CAMGGL010000193.1 GCA_946055575.1 uncultured Candidatus Melainabacteria bacterium | reverse complement strand
GACGGTGCCGTAACCGCAAGAGTTCCTGTTTATTTAAGTAAAGATAACAGATATTTTCAAGACAAATATCAGGGAATCCCGCTTGAAGGCTATACAAAAGTCGTTGAAAAAATGCTTGATAACAAGAATATAAAAGTAGTTTTAAATACTGATTTTTCCGAGTTTCGCAAAAAGAACCCCGAACTTGTAAACAGTTCACGTATTTTCTACACAGGCTCAATAGATGAATATTTTGATTACCAATTGGGACAACTTCCGTACAGAAGTGTCAATTTCAAATTTGAAGAATACGAAAGAGAGTTTTATCAATCACATGCCTGCGTGAATTATCCGAACAATTATGATTTCACACGAATTCACGAATATAAACATTATTTGTCGGATAAATCCGATAAAACAGTAATTGCAAAAGAGTATTCCGAATTCTTTGAACTTGGCAAAAATGAAAGATATTATCCGATATCAAGTCAGGATAATACTGAATTGTATAACAAATACCTGATTGAGGCAGAAAATGTTGATAATTTATTCCTGTTGGGCAGATTGGGGGATTACAGATATTACAATATGGACGGTGCAATAGCAAGAGCGCTTGAACTCTTTGAGGAGGTATTTGGTGCCTAAGGTTTCTGTTCTTGTACCGGTTTATAATGTGGAACGTTATCTGAGAGAATGTCTGGATAGCGTTATTCATCAGACACTAAAGGATATTGAAATCATTTGTATCAATGACGGCTCGACGGATAGCTCATTGAATATTTTAGAAGAATATGCCGCACAAGACAGTCGCATAAGAATTATCAACAAAGAGAATTCCGGTTACGGTGCTTCCATGAATATAGGGCTTGATTCTGCAACGGGCGAATACATCGGAATTGTGGAGTCTGATGATTTTGTGGCTCCCGAAATGTTTGAAGATTTATACAATATTGCAAGAGAAAATGATGCAGATGTTGTCAAATCTGATTTTTATTATTATTCAACCGAAAATAACAGAACAAGAAAAGCAGGCAAAGTAAAACGCAAATATACAAACGGTATTGTGAGCGTGAAGGATAATTTGGAAATACTCAAAATAGTTCCGTCTATTTGGTCAGCAATTTATAAATCTGATTTTATTAAATCAAATAATATACGTTTTTTGGAAACATCTGGAGCGAGTTATCAAGATACATCATTCGCTTTCAAAACTTTATCAAGTGCAAAAAGGCTTATGTTTACTTCTAAAGCATATTTATATTATCGACAAGATAGTGAAAATGCTTCTGTCAAATCAAAAGAAAAGGTTTTTTGTATTTGTGATGAGTGGGAGGAGATAACAAGATTTTTGAATGAAAAACCTGAGATAAAAGCTGTTGTAAATCAGGTTAAATTATCGACTCAATTTAATGCTTACAAATGGAACGCCGTCAGAATTGATAAAAGTTTCAGAGATGAGTTTATAAACAGATATCAGGACTCTTTCAAGAAGTATTACGAAAATAATGAAATAAAACGCGAATTTTATAAAAAAGTCAAGAAAAAGGAACTGATGCTTTTGTTGAATGACAAACAAAAATTCAGAAAATTTATAGATGACTTAGCAATAAAAAAGAAGAAAAAAGAAGAACGAGAAAAAATGTTTTCAATCAGAATGAATTCTTCCAGAATTAGTATTGTTCTGTTCGGAAAACATATTGTGGAGATAGGGTAATGCCTAAGGTTTCGATTGTAATGCCTACATATAATGTAGAGAAATATTTTCGTCAATGTATAGAGAGTGTAATAAATCAAACATTGACAGATATAGAGATTATTCCAGTCGATGACGGCTCACCTGACAATTGCGGTGCAATTATGGATGAATATGCGGCAAAAGACAATCGAATAAAACCAATCCATCAGGCAAACGGCGGATACGGCAAGGCTGTTAATGCAGGGATAAATGCTGCAACCGGAGAGTATATAGGTATTGTTGAAACGGATGACTGGTGTGAGCCTGACATGTTTGAACGTCTTTATTCTCAGGCAAAAAAACTTGATGTTGATGTGTGCAAATGTGATTATAAATATTATTTTGGTGGGGATAAGTTTAAAGAGTGCAAAGCTATTAGAGGAATTGCCAAAGAGGGTGAAGTTTTTACATTAAAACAAAACCCTAAAATAATGAAACATCATGTCAGTATTTGGTCAGCAATTTATAGAAGAAGTTACTTGAATAATAACAATATCCGAGTTGAAGAATCAAGAAGTGCAAGTTATCAGGATATGCCTTTTGCGTCGCTGGTTTATGCAAAAGGTGCAAGAATAACTTTAATACACGACCACTTGATTAATTATAGAGCGGAAGAAGGAATGGATTCTTCAACAATTAGAACTGATGGCAGATTAAAAATGATGCCTATTATGTGCCAAAAAGCGAAAGAATACTTTATCGAAAACAATTGTTGGGAAGAAGTGAAAGAAATTGCATACAGGCATTTTTTCAATTGTTCATTTGATATGTGGACACAAACCGATGATGAGTTTAAAAAGGCTCATTTTGATGAATTATATAAACTGTTTAAAGATATTCCAAACGAGAGAGTAAAACTGACAGAGTTTAAACGAAATCAAAAGAAAGTTGTGAAGTTAATTGTTGAAAACAAGTTTGAAGAATTAAAACAAAGAGATACTTTGTATAACTTGAGTTTATGGACAAAAATAAGACGAAATCTAATTCAAATTCGATGGAACAGTAGAGAGAAAAAGATAGTCCTATTCGGCAAAACTCTTGTACAAGGAGAAAAACAGAATGCCTAAGGTTTCAGTCATTATACCTGTTTATAATACCGAAAAATATTTGAGAGAATGTCTTGATAGTGTTGTAAATCAGACATTAAAAGATATAGAAATTATTTGTATTAATGACGGCTCAACTGACGGCTCGTTAGAAATTTTGAACGAGTATGCGCAAAATGACAGTCGTATAAAAATAGTTTCCCAAGATAATCAAGGTGCAGGTATT
>CAMGGL010000192.1 GCA_946055575.1 uncultured Candidatus Melainabacteria bacterium | reverse complement strand
CAAAACCTTTATTTGGAAATCTTACCCAAAATATAAAACCTTCTGATGATGCTGATATGGTTGAAGAAAATGTAAAGGAAACAACTCCGCAATTAAAACATAATGTCCGGAGTGTAAGTAACCAAAAATATGCAGATTCTATGCGTGATGAAACGATGTTTGCAGCACGAAATCAATACCATAGACGAACATCACTTAATGAATCTTTAAAGTTTTTGAATACGCAAGCAGCTATTCAAATGGTTAGTAAAACTCATTCAAAAATTGTATAAAAGACATAGTAAACAGGGTTTATTTTTGCATGCCTTAAATTTAATCAAATTTCGTTATCCATTATATGGTGTAGTTTTTGCCTGATTAATTAAAGAGAATATTATTTTTACCGACATTATGTTTGACTTATAAAAAAATATCCTTAAATAAAGGATTGTAGAAGTTGAATACAATTTACGAAGGTAAAATATAGGAGATTTTGTCATGGGCATGGCAGCATCACAAGCACGTTATTTGGGCTTAACAGCAAGAAAAACTAACTGCGAATGGGAAGGTCAACAAATTAACCAAGCTCGTACCGCTTTGGCAAACCAGAGTGCTAATTTATTTAACCAATTATTGGCAATGAGCGTACCTGATTGTCCTGACAAAACAGATTTTACTAAAGTTCAATACTCATATACTGACGGGAATAATAAGTCTGTACTCGAAAACTGGCGTCAACTTTCGGATTCCACAAATGACTACAACTATATAGTTGATCATTACTACTATGCAGATATTTATACAGGCTGCAAAAAGTTGATGTCTGATCCTCAGGTTACTATCAAAAACGATAGTACACAAGCTGAACAAACTACAATTCCCGGTCAATTAGTTTTTGATGATGAAACTAAATCATACTCATATATTGATGCAAATGGTGATACAGTATTATATGAAGATTTAACACAATACAAATTTGATGCTGAACTTCAAAACGCAATTTTAGACCTTGCACATCAAGGATACATTACAACTAATGAGTTTGGAGAAGTTGATGTTGCGACTCTTAACAGTTTGAGAGGATACCATGACGGTAATGCTTGGCACTTTGCCAAAGTGGATGAACTTGAAGCATCGTTAAATGACAAAACTCTCAGAAACGGTTATGTTGACCTCTCAGGTTTGGGAGTTGATCCTGACAATGTAGATTCAATGACAGCTGATCAAATTAATGCGGTAATGCAAAAATTACAAGCTGCAGGTGTTACTTCAGTTACTGATGTAGCAACAACAAAAGATTGGATTAGTAATGCAACAGGTGCATCTGATTATTATGCAATTAACGGTGCAGCTGTAACAGAGGCGCAAGCATTTTCAACCCCTTCATTTTACGATATGACAACAACATTCTCACCGACTTATGTTGGTAATGCAAAATTAACTGAATTGGGTGCATTATCATTACAAGATGAAACAGCCTTAGCGCAAATTATAAAAGATTGTCCTGATTCTTCAATTGCAAAATACATTACTCTAAACCAAGATGGTAGTATAGAATATGATGGTGCCGGTATATATTCATTTATGTGGAACGGTGTTCAAAAATTCACAACGTACGATGATTTGGTTGAGAGTATGCAAACACCGTTATTTGATGAAAAACCGATTGAAGCACAATATAAACTTGCAACTTTTGAAGCAAATTATATTAACACTGAGGTAAAAGAAACAAACTATGCGTTGTTGGAATCTGATGGTGAAGGCAGATTTAAAAGCGTAAAATTTGATGATGACTCTATAACGTATGTTTTGAACTGCGAACAGGTAACAGATGAAGATGCTTATGAAGATGCGATGAATTCCTATTATCACGATATAGCAGAATATGAAAAACGTATTGCTGATATCAACGCTCAAACAGAGATTATTCAACAACAAGACAGGACTTTAGAATTACGTTTAAAACAGCTTGATACAGAACAAAATGCGCTTCAAACCGAAATGGAAGCTGTTAAGAAGGTAATATCTAAGAACGTTGAAATGACATTCAAGACATTCAGCGGTTCGTAGGAATTAAGATAAAAACATATAATAAAATCCATTTATTGATACACGTACACACCTTTTAACCCTATTACTGAAAAGTAACGGGGTTTTATTTTTAAAGAATCAGACCCATTTACGCAGCATATTCCCGATTATTAATCTCCTGTGTAATTAAAAAATTTTCTTTCGCAAACAGAATGATATCACATATAGCTATAGCGTTAGAGGTTTAAAATGAATAAAAAACTTACAATTTTTACATTATTTATATCTCTTGTTTTTAATATTACATCTTGCTCTTTTGCGGCAGATATAGATGTTATTGTAAAAGAGAATAATATATCAAGTGAAACAATAAAATATCCTGATTTTGGATGCGAATTTCTTGGCGATGATAAGTTTGAAAACTTTAATCGTAAAATGTTTAATCTTAACATGCGATTAAACAAGTATGCTTTGCGCCCTATTCATATAATTTGGGCACCACTTATACCAAAATACGGAATGGAGAGGATTCAAAATGTTTATACCAATCTGCAATATCCAAAAAGGTTGTTAAGTAGCGTTATACAAAGAGATTTTAAAACAACCAAAAATGAAACTGTCAGATTCCTGACAAACACAACAATAGGACTCGGTGGAATGTTTGATCCCGCAGAAAGATTTTTGAAAATAGAAATGCGTGACAAATGTATGGACGAAGCTCTTGCAAAATGCAAAATTAAACAAGGTCCATATCTTGTTATGCCGTGGCTTGTATCGACATCGCCAAGAGGAATGCTAGGTTCTATTTTAGATAATGCACTCAATCCATCAAATTATATTGGTACACCCGTTATTGCACTTGTAAAACTGGGATTCAGTATCAATAACTCATACTATATGCAGCCGATAGCAGAAATGCTTGAAACAACTTTTGCCGACCCTTATGATATCGCAAAAAAATTCTACGGAATTGAACGGTATATAAAAACAATGAATTTAGACAGAAAAGAAATCCTTAATACATCAATAAAACTTGCCCAACGAACAGAGGATATTGAACCGCCGGTTTATAATGATGAAACAAATCAGGTTAGTTCCAATTATTTTACCAATACAATAACA
>CAMGGL010000191.1 GCA_946055575.1 uncultured Candidatus Melainabacteria bacterium | reverse complement strand
ACGCTATGAAGATTGTCTTGCAGCATTTCAGCGGCTACATAGCCCGCCTCTCCATAAAAAAACTAGAGGAACAAAAAAATAAAATTGATTCATTGATATCGAATGAACTTACTCCCCAGTTATTCAATATTCAACAAGAATTGGAAGAAAAAATGAATTTCATGCGAATTTCTGGCGAACTGGAATGTCTACAGCAAAATGAACTTCAATATAGGAAGGAATTGTTCGATAAAGAAACTGAAGAAGACCCAGTTATCACTAAACGAAAAATAGCCGATTTCTTTGACTATGATCTTATTCACGGATTCGAAGAAAATCTAATAAAGATTCTAACTGCGTCCAAGATTGGTGGCGCCAATACCGCGCGATTAAACATGCAAAATTTCGACATTGAAATAAATGGTAAGAGTAAGCCAGCTACAATGGGCGGTGGCTTTTGTGCACTTCTTAACACAATAACTACTTATGCTATGAGTGAATACATTATCGAGCAAAACGGCTATGCTCCATATTTCTTTGCATCCGACTCATCGTTAACCCAATTATCAGAATCTGAACAAATCCAGAAAGCAAACACTATTAAGCATAATTTCATTCAGTATCTGGTCGAACATGCGTTATCTCGCCAAGTAATCATGATTGAACAAAAAGAACGGATGCCTTTTATTCCTAAGGAAAATCCAGCCAATGGGATTCATATAATTGAGTTCACCGGAAATAAATATGTAGGCCGATACGGTTTTTTAAATGATGTATTTAATATCGAATAAGATTACCCTTGCATTACAATTCTCCCTTAAATGCTCGTTGAGATAGGGAGTTGAAGAGGTTGTTCATTTGCTCTATGACAAGCTCATTCTTCTGCTTCTGTGATTCAACTTTTTCTACTATCTGAGCAAACTTGTTCTGAAGTTCTAGAGGTGGAACAATAATTTTCAAATTCTTAATTGCTTCAAAATTCAAGCCAGACTTTACACCAACTTGGTCAAGTTACAGGATTTAAAAAAAGCACTCAACTACATTGAAAATTTCGCAAATATTTTATTTATACAAATCCTAAGAAAAAGTTGGTATCGCTATTAAAAAAAAGGAAAATATGGCTAAAGACAGTTTAAGATATTCAAGAATTACAGATGTTTTACAAATATTATATATGATGATGGCAGAACCAAGCGGAATAACATTGGAGAATATTTGTGATGAATTTAATGTTTCTCGAAGAACAGCAGAAAGAATGCGAGATTCTATTATAAATATTTTTCCCCAAGTTTCTGTATTAAATGAAGATGAAAAGGTTAAACGCTGGGGATTTACCAATTTTTCAATGAAAGAAATTGTAACATTTACAGATAAAGAAATCGCAACAATAGAAGTATTGCAACAACATTTTAAGGCAAAGACACTTATGTCAGAATTAACATCAATACTTGATAAAATGAGAATATTGAGGGAAAAGGATAAACATTCTAAACATGTTTAACTAATGCAGAAATAACATCTGCATAAATATTTAATTGTTTTTCTGATGAAGTATTAATTATATTTTGCAAAAAAGTTTTATTTGAATCATCATCTAAAGAATTATGTATGCCAAAATCTCCAAGTGTCAAATTTAATGTGCTAAGTATTTTTAAAAATGTATCTAATGCAGGGTAATTTTTCCCTGTTTCAATTTTACTTAAATGTTTTTCGGATATTCCAATTTTTTCTGCCAAATCTGCTTGCGTAAGTTTTGCTTTTCTTCGAGAATCTTGAATTATTTTTGCAATATATTCCTTGTCAAGTTCCATAATTACCCCTTATCCTTCTATAAAATAAATTACATGTGATTACTTCTAAACAATGTATATGATTAGATTTCAATACATATCTTGACTTTAGTAAAAAAATTATTTATAGTAGGGGTGAACATTAC
Source organism: uncultured Candidatus Melainabacteria bacterium (assembly GCA_946055575.1). Classification (GTDB taxonomy): domain Bacteria; phylum Cyanobacteriota; class Vampirovibrionia; order Gastranaerophilales; family Gastranaerophilaceae; genus Zag111. The sequence goes on along the minus strand of CAMGGL010000191.1, from coordinate 1,267 downwards.
TTATTCAATGTTCATGATGATTTAGTTACAAATAAGCAAAAATATATAACCAAATTTGTCGTATAAACAAACTAGAGTGGAAGAAGGTTAATTTTATAACAATGTGGATTAGATAAAAGTTAATGAGTGAATATAGTTATAATAAAAAAGATATTATACAAGATAAATTATTTGAGGATTTATATAAGCTAAATAACGCATGGGATAATAACCAATTTAGAAAAAATAACAATTTCAGCCACTTTATTAAAAATATATATGGAATGATAGAGAATAGAACCATTTACAGAATTTTGCAAATTATTTGTTCTTATCTACTTACTACTTTAGGATGTATTATTTGTATTTATTGTGTTTTCACCTCGTTAGATAATCTTAATTATTATTTCCTATTAGGTGTATTTGCTTTTTTACTTACATTAAATTTTTTAATAAAAATGTTTGATGTATCGAGAGTATGCCCAATATGTGGGGAAAATCACGCTTTAGTTATTAAAAATGTTTCTAAAAATACAATTAGCCAAAATCAATATAATGATGATGAAAATATTTATGAAGTTTCTACATATAAAAACACAAGAAATATTGCATGTAAATATTGTAATTACAGCGAAAATATAGAAGATATTGAGTCAGAGGAAGATTTTATAGGTCTAACAGAATTGGGCAAGCAACGAGAGTTACAAAGAGAGCAAGAAAGAATTGCACAAGAACAATTAAAACAACAAGAACTCCAAAAACAGCAAATGCAAGATATGTTAGACGAAAACAGAAAAAATATTGAAAATCAACAACGTCAAGCAGAAAAACAACAATGGGAGTTTCAATATAATCAACGTAAAGAACAAGAAAGACAACGACAACTCAAATATCAGCAAGAAGCAGAGGAACAGTGGCAAAGGCGACAAGAAGAACGAGAAAGAGAAAAAGAAATTGAGAGACAAAAAAATGAAACCATTGCTTCTGCTGTTCAAAATGGCAATTTTGTAAATGTATATAATCTTAATGGACATCTCTTATTTACTAGAAGTGGATTATTAAAAGGTTGGACAAATTCAACTGTTAGTGTGAAAAACAACGGATTTGTTAATACATACAATTCAAAAGGTCACTTATTGCATACTAGGACTGAAACATAGGAAAAATTATGATAAAAAATACTCATTTTAATTGGAAAGATAGCGAACAAACTTTAATACATTCAACATTCATATTTATTCTGATTTTTTGTTTGGTTGTACTACTGTTTAAATTTTTTATTTTAGTT
>CAMGGL010000190.1 GCA_946055575.1 uncultured Candidatus Melainabacteria bacterium | reverse complement strand
CGCAAAAACCTCCTCGCCTATTGCCGACTTGATACTCTGGCAATGGTCAAGGTGCTGGAAAAATTGTATGATATGTGTTAAGATGAAATAAAGAAATACATAGGAGTAATTGTATGGAAAATCAAATACCTAAAAATGATAAAATACAAAATATGGTCAATTTATTAAAAAATATTGATATGTCTGAAATCCAACACGTAGGTAGTCCAAGTATTGATATAGCAGTAGATAAGGTTATCGAAAGCTGTAATCAATTAAAGGAAGAAATTAACGGTTTTGATAACACATTGAAATTAGTTCCTGTTAGTATGCTTCTTGGTAAGGAATTTTATATTCCAGATTATCAAAGAGGCTATCGTTGGACTAGTAATGAAGTAAATAAATTGTTAGAGGATTTAACAGCTTTTTTTAGTGATGACTACAAAGAGAATCCTTATTATTGCATGCAGCCATTGGTTGTGTGCAAAGATGAAAATAACGATCGTTGGGAAGTAATTGATGGTCAACAGCGACTAACAACAATGTTCCTATTACTGAATTATTTGGGAAAAGAATTAAAGAAAGAACCACCATTTGAAATATCATATGGTAGTAGAGATGGTAGTGCAGGCTATTTAGAAAGCCCTAATAAAAAAGATGCCAATGATAACATTGACTTTTATCATATTTATAAAGCTAGCCAAACGATAAAATCTTATTTTGAAAATTATGGAGATAAAGAAACTTTTTACCAAAATCTTATCAATTCTGATGCTTCAAAGCAATTGGTTAACTTTATATGGTATGATGTGTCTAAAAAAGAAATTTCTCCAGAAGAAAAGTTTTCAAATTTGAATGTTGGAAAAATTAACCTAACCAATGCAGAATTGATTAAGGCGTTACTTTTAAACAATGTATCTGATGAGCATCAAAAAATTCGTTTAGCTACAGAGTGGGATGAAATCGAGCATGCTTTTCATAATGATGATTTTTGGTCTTTTATTTATGGTGAAAATGATTCAAAATATGAAACAAGAATTGAATTAATCTTTGATATTCTGATGGAAAAAGGGGCTAAAGAAGCTAACAAATATTTTACATTTGATGAATATCAACGGCTCATAAAAGAAGAGAAAAACAATGACGAAGATTATGTGATGGATAAATTGTGGAAGGATGTAACAAATCTATTCCATCATTTTAAAAGCTGGCATGAAGACAGGTATTTGTACCACATTATAGGCTATTTAAGATATCTAAAACATCCTATTAACGATATATACAAAGGGTTCAACGGTTCTGACAGTAAGCAAGATTTTCGTAACAAATTGAAAGAACTTGCAATTAAAAAAACCATATATGAAAAAAAGGACAGAAAGTATCATTTGTTAGAGATACGTTCTTTAAGCTATGAAGAATCTAAAGATAAAAAGCATATACGAGATATTCTTATGCTTTTTAACATTTTAAGCATTCTTAATTGTAATGAATCAAGCGTGAATTTCTCATTCAGTAATTTCTATAAGCATAAGTGGGATTTGGAGCATGTTAGATCACAAACCGCAAAGGATATTCTAAATGGAAGCATCAATGATTTAAAAGACTGGATAATTTGCAATTTAGAGTATTTTACAGGTGTTGAATATGATAAGAATACCTCAACAGATCATTATTCAGAACAAATAAAAAACAGCCCAATCTATACAGATGACACTGATAATACTGATATTAGTAAAATTTGTAACTCTTTGTTGCGCTTATTGTCAATAATAAAAGGCAAAAAGAAAATAGAGAAGGATTTACAAGAAGAAATACAAAATACATACATTGCTGTCTGTGGTGCTTTAGGTATAGATGATAGTAATTTCGACCGAACTCATTTTATTGGAAATTTAGTTTTGCTTGACCAAACCACAAACAGAGGCTATGGCAATGCATTTTTTCCAATAAAAAGGCGTTTTATAAACGAAAATGAGAAAAAGGGTATCTATATTTTGCCTTGTACTAAAAATGTTTTTTCAAAGAATTATAGCATTGCCTTAAGCGATTTAATGAATTGGACAGAAACAGATGCCCAAGCGTACACACAAGAAATTATAAATGTTCTTGAGTCTGAAAAAAAGGAAGGAGGACATTAATGAGCAATAATTCAAGAATGAATTTCATTGAATTGATTACAAGATATGAAATTGAAATACCAATGCTACAGCGTGATTACGCTTATGGCAGAGCAAACGAAAGTGAAAAAAGAAAGAATTTTTTAGAAAACTTAAAAAACTATCTGAAAAATGGCGGTCATGAGCTAGATTTCATTTATGGAACAGTAAATGGTGATAAGCTTATTTTGCTCGATGGTCAGCAGAGGATAACAACCTTATTTCTACTTAATTGGTATTTAGCTTTAAAATCTGGAAACTACGATGATTTTAAAGAAAAAATATCAAAAAATGGCAAATCAAAGTTTTCATACAACACTAGAAATTCATCAAAGGATTTTTGTGACTATTTGATTGAAAAAGGAGACACAATTTTTGAAAATAGTAAATATAATAGCATATCTGCCTGTATAAAAGATGATAAAGACTTTTTGCATCATTGGTCATGGGATCCAACTATTGACAGTATGTTGAACATGCTAGATGATATTCATAAAACCTTTGAAGATGTTGATAGCGAAGCTTACTCCAACCTTAATAAATTAACTTTCAACTTTTTGAACCTTGCGGATTATAAATTAACTGATGATTTATATGTTAAAATGAATTCAAGAGGAAAGCCTTTAACACGATTTGAAAATTTGAAGTCAAAGTGGTTAAAGCTTTGTGATGAATTAAATAAGCCTGAAAATGTTGATAAAAAAACTAAAATCGGACTTGGAAAAGACGATTCTTTAAGAAGCTATGTAGCTAAAAAATTAGACCAAGATTGGTTAGACGCTTTTTGGTCACTGAAGCAAGAAGACATAAAAGAGTTAGAAAATGACGAGGAATTTGATACAGATATAATTGACAATATGATGCTAAACTTTATATCTGTATTAGCAATAAACTATCGCATATTAGAAAAACTTGATGGCGAGGAAACTAAAGAGATTAGCGCATTAATGAACGCCAAAAGTAAAGAATTAGGTAACACTATATCTTATAGTAAGCTTTTAGATATTCTTGATGATGATAATGGCGAATTTACATTTGAACTCATTAAATGCTTTGATGCTTTTTGCAAAA
>CAMGGL010000189.1 GCA_946055575.1 uncultured Candidatus Melainabacteria bacterium | reverse complement strand
ACCTTATAATACAATTATTGAAAAATATACACCAAAGCAATTAAATATTGAGGAAGAACAAAATTTATATGAAATAAAGTTCAATAAAGACATTATTAATGATGAAATTATTATTGAAAATCAAAAAACTGATGTTGTATTAAGTTTTGAAGTCTTAAAAAATGGCGAAGAAAGTGACTTAATGGTAAAAACATTTTCAAGTGCAAAATGGTGTTCAGTAAAAACAGATTATACTAATAGGAAACTTTTAATAAGTATTTATGACAAGCCTGTTGGGGTACGTAAATCTTTCATAAAAGTTAGTATAGTAGATTTTCCTGAAATATATAAGTCATTTATTGTCAAAAATATAAAAAAGCAGTAATTTTACTGCTTTTTCTGTTTTATAAATTTATCAGTTTTTCATTATCTTCTTTTATATCATCATAGGATGATATTTTGAATTTGTAAATTTTATAATTGTTAGTCACTTCATGGAAAGTATATTTGTTTTTTTCAATATCCCAAATTACAAAACCATGACCTGTTGTATTTTCACCACTATCTTGTTGAAAAAGACTTCCTGCATATACAATTGGCACTCCATTCTTTTTTATTTCTTGAAATTTATGTATATGTCCTGCCATTACGCAGTCACATTCTTTAAAAACATTTGTATCAATACCATTTTCTGACATTCTACCGGTATCAGTAACAGCACCGGCAATGTCCCCATGATAAAGTCCGATTATTTTGACATCTTGATATTGTTCTTTTAAGCCATCAATATTTGGTTTGGCAAACTTATCATACATTGAATAAACTGCCCATATCACGTTATCATCTTTTATATAACCACTCTTATAGTTAAGTGCCTTATCAGCGTATGTAATGTTTGGGTAAACATCTTTAATATCAAAAGTTGGAGAAATTGAATCAACCCTATCATGGTTGTTCTCTAACATATCATGATTACCTGCTATTATTATTGTTTTGCCAATTGCATTGAGATAGTTTAAAGTTTCATGAAATATTTTTTTGGCTTCATTAGTTGTTTTAATTTTATTGTGAAAAATATCCCCAGCAAGTACAATGCGATATTCATCTTTATTATATTTTTTGGTTTCTTTTAGTAACTCAGCAAGTGCTTGTTTTAACATCTCCATATAAGGACGGTTTTTTTCTTCATTCGGTATATGGATGTCAGAAAGGTGAAACACTGTAGAAATCATAATTTTATGTTTTTAAAAAGTTTATTTTTATCTGTATAAATTTTACCAAAATATTTTCCTCTAATCTTGTTTGTATAATATAATATCTTTATATTATGTTCATTACATAATTGTAATTTTTGTTTATCTCTTTTTATTATTTGTTGTAAATATTCTTCTGGTGTTATTTGAGTACTACCAAATGTGGTTGGTGTGAAATGTTGTTCTCCTTGACACTCTATTGCTATATTATAATCAGGAAGATAGAAATCCAAACTTTGTTTTCCTAACCATTCTAAAATTCGTTTATTTGCTTGGTAAATAAAATTTATATTTTTTTCTTGTAAAAATGTATAAATTTCTTTTTCCAATTTACTTTCTCTACAAACAGGACACCCGTGTCCATTTAGATGAGAGTTTGGTTTTTGATAGAAAATTCCATGTTTTTTGCATTTTATTTTAATAGGTGTTCGATTATTTATATAAGTTTCTTCTGAAAAATATACATATTTGTTATTATGGATTTTTTTGGCTTTTTCTATAAAAGTTTCCATATCATCGGAGAATTTTTTTCGTAATTTTAAAGATTTACATTTAGGACATCCGTGCCCTTTTAATAATTTATTGGGTTCTTGCCAAAATTCACCATGTTCAATTCCATTCTCATCTTTTTCGTGACAAATAATACAAACTTTTTTAGTACTATTAATATACTTAACTTTAGAAGTATCATATTTATCTCCATGAATTTTTTTTAATTCTTTAGAAAAATTTTCTTTATATTTTTGATTTATTTTTTTGTTGTGTGCTTGACTTCTTATAAAACCACATTTACTACATCCACTTTTAGTACCACGTAACAATACACGAGGTTTAATATTAAATTCACCATGTTCAATTCCATTCTCATCTTTTTCGTGACAAATTAATGTAATAGGTGTGTTATCATTAATATACTTAACTTTAGAAGTATCATATTTATCTCCATGAATTTTTTTTAATTCTTTTAAAAATTCTTCTTGTGTCTTTGATAATATGTCTGCTCTTCGTTTATTAGCACATTTTTTACAACCACGACCATTTAAATGAGCATTCGGTGTTTGCCAAAATTCACCGTGAATAGGGCATATAATACAAACCTTTGTTTGAGAATTAATATATTCTACTTTTGAATAATTATATTTGTCACCATGTATTTTATTTGCTTTTTCAACAAATTTCTCTTTTGTTAATTTTATAGCCATTTTTACAAAATTTTATAGTTTTATTTAATATAAATATATGGCTTTTGGAATATGCGAATCAGCAATATGAAATATTGTCTTTATCATTTTTATCCTTATTAATTTTGATTTTCAAGTACAAATATAATACAATTATTGTATAGAACAAAATTATTTTTCATATAAATGGAAGAAAAAAATATAAGAATTATTTTAGGTATTGATATATCAACAGCTTGTTTAGGTGTATCATTGGCAAGATATGATGGAACTAATGTGGAGATATTAAAGATTTCACACGTGAAACCTAAAATTTCACGTAAGATAAAAGGAACTGAGTCTTTGTTTATGAAAACTAAACAATTTAAGGAACAGTTCATAGAAAAATATAAAGATATTGGACTAACTGATATTATTATTGAAGAGCCTTTACCTAATTCGCAAAACAATAATACTGTTACAACACTTCTACGTTTTAATGGAATGATTTCACAATCAATATATGAAGCAACTGGTGTTGTTCCTAAATATATTTCCTCATATGATGCAAGAAAGTATGCTTTTCCAGAATTAATGGCTGTTAGAAAATTTAATAAAAAGGGAGAAAGATACAATGAGAAAAAGATTAAGAATGCCCTAAAAAATAATGAATTAGTATTATATGGCGATTATCCATTTGATTGTGAGAAAAAACATATTGTATGGAATAAAATAAGTGAGTTATATCCCGATATAGAATGGATATATAACAAAAAGGGGCGCTAAGAGCACTCACCACATCTACAAAATCAAGCGCATGAAGTTGATAGAAAT
>CAMGGL010000188.1 GCA_946055575.1 uncultured Candidatus Melainabacteria bacterium | reverse complement strand
AATACCGTATGGAATTAACACAATTAAAGCTAATATAACAGTAATCAAATACAATTTATTATTTGGTGGGGTCAAAATTGCTAAGTAAACAAGTATCATTGGAAATAGTAATAAACCATATACCGTTCTCCAATATTCCACACGACCTATTGTAGTACCTTTAGTAAATAGTTTCTTTATATCCAATAGCATAATAACAGCCTCTTACTTTAAACACACGACTATTAAAGCATAAAATAGGAACTCTGACAATTATACTAGAATTATCAAGACATTTTACTTTCACCCTTTTCCAAAATATTACATACTTCAGATTGTAATTCAGGGCAATATCCTTCAAAGTATTTTACCATTTGTTTCATTATTATATTATATAGGCAAGTTATGTACCTAGCTAGTCGTTTTTGTGCAATTTCTTTTGATTCTTCTTCGCCTCTGTGTAAGATTATTGTGTAGTCATCCACTTTAAGAGTTATTGTTGCCTTGTTCATAGTTTTCCCTCCTGCTATATAAACAGGATAAAATATCAAGAGGACTTACGAGGTTCGAACTTGTTATAATTCAGTAATAAACACAAAATTTACCTAAAACACACATTATAAAAGAGAAATCAACACAATAAAAAAATCCCGTAATAACGGGATTTTTGTTTAAATGGCGGGAACGACGAGGCTCGAACTCGCGACCTCATGCGTGACAGGCATGCGCTCTAACCAAACTGAGCTACGCTCCCATTTATATTGGCTACTCACTTATTATAATATGCTGATTTTTTTTTTGCAAGTACTTACTTTAAAAATTTTTCCTTTTTCTTAAATTTATTTGTTTTACAACCTCTTTGTCTTTCATTAACGCTTTGCTTAATTGTCGTTTTCAAATCTTTCTTATCCCTCATTTAAATTAAATGCTTTATGCAAATTGTTCAATATATAAAAATAAAAAGCCTTAGAAATCTCTCTAAGGCTGTAATATAAATGAATTGTAAAAAAATCTTTCAATTTTAATCAGCGTATAATGGCGCTAATTTTTTTGATTGTTGAGGAATTACTCCTTCTTCTATTGAAACATAAACTCTATAATCAATTTCTGCAAAGCAGTTGTCTATGCTTTCAATTTTCTTCAATTCCTCATCGTTAATATTACCGCTTTCAATCATGTCAGCGATAAATTCAAATCTGTCAACATGCTCTCTGAAACGGTCTGTTGCATAATCTTTTGCCTGCCATGTTGTAATCAGGAACGGCCAATCCGAACTCTGTAATAACAAATTCTCTCTAGCTAATTGGTTTAAGGCTCTATGCAATAATTTATCTTCAGGAATTTCCTGATATCTGTCAGCAATAGATGTAATTCTTTTTTCGCAAGCATGTATAATTGGCCACATCCATTCAGTCAAATGGTTATTCCATACATAGAAATGACCGCCCTGTCCCCAAGATGATTCAGGAATTTGTATAGCTTCCGTTGGCGGGTGCGCGTGCAGGTATTCACCTGCAGTCATGCGTTCAACATCAGGAACATAGTTGTGGAATTTTTTGATAACTTGTTTAATAAACTCAATACCCTCAAACCACCAGTGACCGAATAGTTCGGTATCAAATGATACCATTATCAAACCTTCTTTGCCGTTGTGTGATTTTTTGTAATCGTTCATCAAGTGATAAAGCATTGTTGTATAGTGATCTGAGTTTTCGTTGATTTTATTCAATGCGATAACCGGATCGTATAACATCTTGTCACCTAAATCTGTTTTAGGTGATGTAATTCTCCAATAATTCATGCCGGACTTATCATCTTTTTTGTGAAATTCTCTGAAACATCCGTCCCCAGGATATCCGTCAGCAGCTGACCATACTTGATAGCCGGCTCTGTCGTTTCTTCCCATAACAGCAACTTGGGCATCCGGAAGCCAGTATGCTGAATATGTATCATAACCTGTAGGTTCTCTGTCAGGTAGCGGAATATATTCAATGTTTCCGTAAACGCCTACAACTCTGCGACAACCTATAGAATTTCCACCTTCAATAACGTGAGATTCTGTGAAGAAATATTCGATATCATTGTTTTGAAGTGTAACTTCTATTGCAGGTCGCCAATGTTTTTCACCGTCTTTTCCTATGTATTCATAACCTTGACGATATGCACATTCCGGTAACCAACAGCCTTGAGCTTTCTTCCCGAATAATCGTTTAGTTGTATCGGAACCAACTTTGAATTGAGCGTTCAAATTATTATCAGTTGCTAGTAACGGTGAAAAACCGTGAGTTGCTCCTGATGTTGTGATTTCAATACATCCTAAATCTTGAAATCTCTTAAATGCTCCTATTAAATCCATACCGTATTTGTTTACGAATGAATTTTTGATATTGTTAAACCAGTCAAAATAATATTTTGCAAGATATTTTAAATGTTGTGAATGAGGAACCTCAGGATCAGGATATCTTTCCAAATCTTCCGAAACACTTTTGATTCTGGAATCAAGATATTCTACAAATCCGTGTTTTAAATGTTCGTCATTAAGTTGTTCAGCCAAAATCGGAGTGATGCCGACGGTTAATTTAGCTTTTATACCCTCGTCATATAACTCTGATATAGCATTCAATAGCGGAACGTACGTTTCTGCCATACATTCATAAAGGTTTTCTTCACCAAACGGCCACATCCCTGCTTTTCTGTAGTAAGGAAGGTGACTGTGTAACATAAATACGAATTGACCTACCGTCATTTTTGCCTCCAATCTGCTGAACTATAATTTAATATAATTCATTTATGTACAATATATATATACCACAAACGGATAAAAAATATAATACTATTTAACTAGTTCGACTGAATAAGTTTACAAATGTTAACAGGAATATAAATTTTGAAAAAATTATGAGAAAATTTTGGGATAATTTTTAATCTAGGTGTAGGCTCTTAATAAAGGTGTTGACTGCGTTTAGCTTAGTTTTGTCGTTTTTGATAAATTGTATATTTTTAGAAATTTCGTTGATATAATCTTCGCAACTATATTCATTTTTAAACCGAAAAAGATCGGATAAAGAAACATTTAGTGCTTGTGAAATTTTTACCAAATTCTCAGGGGATGGAAAATATTTTCCTCTTTCAATTGAACTAATGCTGTTGATTTCGATATCAACCATTTCAGCAAGTTTTTCTTGAGTTATTTTGCTTAATTTTCTGTATTTTTGGATATTTTTGCCTAGATTTTCTTTAAGATTCATATAAAAACT
>CAMGGL010000187.1 GCA_946055575.1 uncultured Candidatus Melainabacteria bacterium | reverse complement strand
TTTAAATTATCAATTTCACTTGGGTTGATATTGTTTTTTAGCAAAAGACGATCAACAAGCAATCTTCCCCAACCGTCAGGCAAACTGTCATTAAACACCCCAAATAGCCCCTCGAACGGTTCAAATTTTGGCAAATATACTTTTTTCTGTAACGGTAGTGAGAATGGCGAAATGCTAAAACCGGTAGCAAGCCACTCGTTATCATATTCAAATGCAACAAGCCTATCAGGAGTTTTAGCCAAAGTTCCGACTAATTTATCATTATAAAAAGCTTTCAGATATTTATAATTATCCATTAATTACCTCATCAATCGAAGCATAAGTTTTTTGTGTAAATAAATTTTCAAAGTCATTATCTAAATCAAGAGCAATAGCAATTTTAATAAAAGATTGCAGAGAAATTTCATACTTCGTTTCAAACCTTTTAATACTGCCTAAACTAACACCGGATTTTTGTGCTAAAGCTTCTTGTGAAATTTTTAGTTTTTTTCTGTGAGTTTTAATTTTTTCAGCCAAACTTTTGGCAATTTCATTAGGAGTTTTTTGATTTAAAAATAGGACATTCATAGATAATATATTAACCTGTTTTACTATAAATGTCAATATATAGATAATATATTATCTAACCATAAAACAACATCAAAGTTTTATTATGATGTATTTTTATCAACTTTTGACAAAATCATCTATAACACTATATGCTTTTTGCAATATTTAAAATGAATTCAATTGTTCTTTTTACTTGGTCGTAGGGTAATAAATTACTGATTGACAAATTAAATTGATTATAAAAAGAAATATAATCAATTCCCATTTTTTGTGAAACGATATTTAAAACAGAAATAATATAATTTTGAAAAGCATTTAAAAGTTGATAATCTATTTGTTTATTAAGCAATGCTATTCCCTTTTGTGCAGCATCAGCTAACAAGTTAGAACTTTCGTTTTTTCTTTGCATATAACTATAAGCAGAATGAGGTTGGCTATAACTAAACATTTTTGCCTCCATTCTTCTTCATAATAGTATTCAATTCTTCGTTGTATTTATTTTGAATATTAAAATCAATGTTTATGTTTTGAGCTTTATTTGCGGCTTCATCTAAATTTTGTTTTGCTTGTTCCATATTTGCATATAGCGGATTATTTATCTCCCATTCAAAATCTCCAAATTTAAATTTTGCTAAAAAAGGTATAAACATCCATATAATTAGCATACATAACATTGCAGAGTTTCCGCTGAAAGGCTTAAAAATTATTACTTCCTGCCAGTTAAATATGCAATAAAGTAATAATGTCGCAAAAATTACGAAAAACCATATTGCTAAAAATATAAACATTCCTTTTTTCATGCGAATTTTGGCCTCTTTCAATTTTTAATACTGCTATTATAAACGAAAATATTATTAAATGTTTATTTGTTAATAAAAAATTAAGCATTAAGTGATTATGTCCGTTTCTGACATAGCCCTCGTTTATGATAATATAAAATCACGGTAAAGATATGAATACTCTCGAACAAGACAATTATTTAAATTTAATATATAAATGTAAAGACAGCAAACAAGCAGTTCTAGACTTTTATGCTTTTAAAGATTCTATTTTACCAAATAAAATCTATCGTTATCAAAAATGCAGTAATAAAAATATTGATGCACTCAAAAATAATTACATTTGGTTGAGCAATCCAGATGAATTTAATGACCTTCATGATTGCAAAGTTAATATAAATTCAGATTTATGGGTAATAAACAATGTTTTTAAACACTATGATTTATCCGAGTCAGAGACAAAACTTATATTTGATTTAATACATAAAGTTATGACAGGATTAGACTTTGATATATTTACATCAACCCTAACATCTGAAAAGTATTGTCGTATCAATGAAATCCTAAATCCATTAAAGGATATAACTACATATAAAGAATATTATGAAAAATTCAAAGAATATAGCAATCCTCATAAAGAGAAACCAATGAAAATAAGCTGCTGGGCAACTTGTTTTTCAAATAAAATGGATAATATTTTAATGTGGTCACATTATGCAAACTGGAACAAAGGCTTTTGCGTAGAATATGATATAAGTAAGGATTTGGAATTTAAACATTATTTATATCCTATTATTTATTTATCCGCACCAATTTTTAAACCGGAATTAGTAGGAATGGAGATTACAATATCTCAAACTATCTTTGCAACAAGCAAGTGTAATACTTGGGCATATGAAGAAGAGTATAGATTCTTTGGCAAAAAATCTGGTAAATATACAATGAAAAACAAACCCAGTTGTTTATATCTTGGCAAATGTATAGATAAAAAAGATGAACACAAATTAATTAAGATTGCCAAATCACAAGGAATTACAACTGTAAAAAAGATGTCTACTATTCCAGGGAGATATGAATTGTCATCGGAAGTTGTTTATAGTAAAACCTCACAGGATTAAAGGATATTACTATGGATATTATAGACAGGTTAGCAAAATCAAAATTCAGGAGTAGATTTAAGCTTCGAGCAAAAGAGCTTGAATATATCAAAGACAAAGGTCTTGATAAAATCAAGAGCCACGCAGAAGATTTTATTAGGGATAGAGTTGCTCCAGCAGAACCTGTGAACGATGGCAAACAAACCCCGATGCGTGGACATCCTGTTTTTATTGCTCAACACGCAACTGCAACCTGCTGCCGCGACTGCATAGAAAAGTGGCACAAATTTTCCCAACACAGAGAACTAACCAAAACCGAACAAGAATATCTTGTTTCAGTAATTATGGAATGGATAAATCGCCAAATTAATTCAAACCCCGTTTTATAACCGTTCAAAATATGTTCAAATCCATGTTTGTGATACCCTAAAGAAAAAGGAGTGGTCTATGGGAAATTTTATAAAAAAGATTGAAGAAGTTGCTCAAAAAGATATTTATCAAGGCATAATAAATTCAGACGATTGCTATGTTAAAAATGCTATTGATGCTTTTCAACTATACATAAATTATAAAATTGAAAACCAAGATATTGAATATTTAATAAATAATTTAGAACAGGAATCCTCAATAAAAGAGGATGCTAATGAAAATATAGCAGATGATGAACAAGAAAAATTTAACTTAAATTTTTCAAAAAGATTTGAAAAGATTTGCAAAACTGGGAATCAAAAAAAGTTTGTAAATATTTTATATAACTTAATCGCGCAAGTAGATATGAATGCCGCAAATAAATCTCAATATAACCCAAATGGGATTGTGGCTATTGGAA
>CAMGGL010000186.1 GCA_946055575.1 uncultured Candidatus Melainabacteria bacterium | reverse complement strand
TCAGTTGCGACTGTATAATAAATAATGATAATTATGAAAGCGGCGCTCAGTAAAATACTGAGCGCCGCCTTTTTTGTGTTTATAAACTTATCCAATCCAACCCATTTTGTCCGGATTTTGTTTTAAACCGTTTTGTCTGAAGATGTCACAGTTTGCAAATTCGCCGATGTTATTTGTCTGTTGATTTTGAAACATAACTTTTATAAGGTTGTAAAGGGGGGTTGATTGCGAAAGCGTCGTATTATTGGTCAATCCCGTGTCAGGAATATTATACTGACTGTTAAAGTCAGATCCTATTTTGGGTTGAATTTGTATACCATTAATACTTGCGCTCATTTTTTCTTCCTTTATGCCAGTGTTTGCATTGTAAAACATCCGCCTGACGGGTTGCCTGCCTCGTTATATGCTCTAAGATTACCAACTCCCGGATGCGGGTAGAACTTTTTTCCGTTTACTTCAAAGCTCATATTTGGATCCATAATAGTTTTTTCATAAGCCATGTTAACATTCGGGTCTAATCCGACTGAATACCAAAGTGCATCCAAGCTGTTTTTGATTACACCGAATGTTGAACTGATAACATTTGCGGTTTCTTCATTTGTTGGTCTTATACCAAAATCTGTTGTAATGTATCTGTCGTTAGCGGCAATAACTTTTCTGTTTACTGCTTCAATTGAGCGTTTTTCACTTGTCATTTAAATCATCCTTAATACTCTGCTCTATATTTATAAAGTATATATCTTTTAAATAATTGCTAAATTGAGCAATTTTGTGTTAATAAAACTTTACAAAAAGAAACCGTGACATAAACGTACAATGTTAAGTTTTGTAAAGTGTAAAATGTACACTATTGCTATATTTTCAGGATATCTAAAAAAATATAAAACCAATTTATTGACATATAATTTATGATATGCTAATATAATTACATAAGATTTAAGTGTAGTCGAAACACTAAATATAAATAGTTCATTAACCCCAAAAACATATAAACTCCTAAATAATAAACACTAAAAGAGACCATTAGGATGCAGAAAACGACCCACTCACCAGTTGAGTGGTTTTTTTTTTATCTGTTGTTTATTTCAAATTTATAAATATTCAAAAGGGTCTTATCTGTTTGCTATTTCTTCTTTAGCGCAAACGGTATTTGCAATTTGAGCTGCGGTAATTTTAAGACAATTAAGATTTTTGCAGGTTGTTTGTCTACGAGCCCATAAGCATGGTTTTAATTCACAGTTATCATTTGCCATAATCGGGGTTACAAAATCGGATTTTGGGATTAGTGAATTTACATCAGTCGGTCCAAAAATTACGTAAGTACGGGTTTTAAGTGCAACTGCGATATGTAGCGGAGCAGAATCCGAGCATAAAAATTTATCAACTGAAGAAATCAATTCAGCCAAATCTTTCATATTTTTGGTTGTGCCGTATAAATTCTCAAAATTTTTTGTTCTGACATTTTTTAGTATTTCTGCTATACATTCCTTGTCATCCGGACCTCCGACGAGCATAACTTTTTTCCCTTCTGCTGCCAGTAAGTCGATTGTTTTTGCCCAAATTTCCGGTGTTATAGTTTTTATGCACCCTTTTTGAACGCTTAATTTACTTACTCCCGGATGTATCAGTACGGTATTGGCTATTTTTTCCCGTTTTTCAATCTCAATTTCCGGGAGCTCGGTATTGTATTCTGTCAGGCCTCTAATTAAGTCGTGATACATTTTGCAGGCATACTGGTTTTTATTAAGCGGTACTGCGTGCGTTAATAGTTTTTTACTTAAGTTACCCGTAAAATACCCGCAACGGATTTTAATTCCTGTCATAAACAGTAAGATACTTATAAGTTTGTTGGAGCCTGATGATATGACTATATCGAAGTGACCTTTTTGTGCTTCAAACAAAAGTTTAAGCATTTCAAAATATTTTTTCTTCCCTTTTACATCAATCAGAATTAATTTATCAATAGTACTTGTCAGGTCTTTAACACTTTTGCTTCTTGGTTCCAGCGCCAAAGTGATTTCTGAATTCGGGAATTCTTTTTTTAAGGAGATAAGTGTTGGGAGAAAAAATATTTCATCTCCAATTCCGCCAAAATTTATAGCAAGTATCTTTTTTTTATCGTTCATAATTATATTATAGCTGAAAAATTTTATAATTTAATATATTTATGGGATAACACAAAACGAATTTTAGATTAAACTTTTTAGGTAAAATATAATGAGGTATGAAAATGTTAGAGTATTTTTTAGGTTCGTATATAATTACGATTATAGGTGTTGTAGGCGCGTATTTTTGGGGTGAACATGTACATCCCGGATCGGGGCTTGCCTGCATATTTATTGTCGCTGTATTAGCGATATTGGAAACGAGTTTGTCATTTGATAATGCAGTTGTTAATGCTATGAAATTGGAAAAAATGTCACACAAGTGGCGTCATCGCTTTTTAACTTGGGGTATTGCAATTGCTGTATTTGGGATGAGGTTTTTATTCCCGATATTGGTAGTTTCAATTTTTGCAAAATTAGATATGTTAACTGTGACAAAAATAGCGTTATCTGATTCGGCGCAATATGCAGGCTACTTACATGCTACACATGCTCCTATTGTTACATTCGGCGGAATGTTCTTGATAATGCTGTTTCTTAATTACTTTTTCAATCACGAAAAAGAAGTTCATTGGATAAAACCTATTGAAGCTCCTCTTTCTCATTTTGACCATATAAAAGGTATTGAAATTATTATTTCGTTGCTTGTGATTATGTTTTTACAAACATTTATTCCGCAGGAGATGAAGTTATCGGTTATAATTTCAGGAATGGCGGGGGTTGTAACATATTTGGCAATAGATGGGGTTGCTCATTATCTAGAAAAACATGAGGAGATGCGTCAGGCAAAATGTACAGGTGAAGCGGTTGCATGTTCAGGATTGATAAGTTTTATATATCTTGAATTGATAGATGCCTCTTTTTCTTTGGATGGTGTACTTGGAGCGTTTGCGCTGAGTAATGACGTAATCATTATAACAATCGGACTTGCCATCGGTGCGATGTTTGTAAGATCTTTGACAATAATGCTCGTAGAAAAGAAAACTTTGGCTCAATTTTTGTATTTGGAACACGGAGCCCATTGGGCAATTGGAGCATTGGCTGTGATAATGCTTGTTACAACTGTTAAAGAAGTTCCTGAAGTTGTAACAGGGTTAATCGGTTTATTCTTTATTGTTGCTGCGCTAATTTCATCAATTGTGCATAATAAAAAACTTTCAAAATAAA
>CAMGGL010000185.1 GCA_946055575.1 uncultured Candidatus Melainabacteria bacterium | reverse complement strand
AGAATTTCTATGTAAAATATTGGATATTTTTGAGTTAAGCATAGATTTGTTTTTTTCAGATATTCAAAATAATGCAAAATCAATTTCTATAGATACATTAAATTATAATATTATATATGCGGATAGTGAATTATTTAATAATATAATTGAATATGAAAATTTTATCATTTCAAATATAAATACTATACATCAAAAACAGTGTACCCCATATCTATATAAATCTACCTGTAATTTGATTCTATCCGACAAATGTACCACTGCTTTATATATTAATGATATTAAAATAATTGAAACTATATTTGAATTAAGCGGTAAAAATAAGCAAGAGCCTAATAGCGAAAATAAAAGTAGTAGTAAATTTGTGAGAAAAATTAGAAAATTAAAACAAAATCCAAAATTATTTTTTAAAGATATGATTAATAAATATAGGAGATAATTATGAAACATTATATATACGCTCATCAGCCGTTTGACTTAGATAAAGGTGGTAGTATAGGTTATATTTCATATCTTTATGATGCGTATTTGAAATATAATAGCAACTTCATAACTGAAAATAATATAAAAATTTCTTTTATATTCCCAGAAGAAAATATAAAAAATAATACTCTTAGCTCTGTTTTAGATCCGAGAGTTGCCTATACTCAATCTTATTTGCAGCCATCAACTAAACATTTATTAATCCAGAGACAAAATTGGTTTAAAGAGATTATTCCTGAGTCGCAAAGCAACAAAATAGATGCACAAAGTATTACATCTATTCATATACACGGAGCTTATAATTTTTTTCCTATTTATAATTATTTATGCAAATTAGGAATTGAGTCTAAAGTTATTAAAATGCTCACTACTCACAATCCATATCAACCTATGATTGAAGATATGTATTTGACTTGCAGAACAGTAAAATGGCTGGAGTGTGATAAACAAATGTTTAAATATTATTTCAATGAACGAGACAAATGGGCATTTACCTTGGCGGATTGTTTGTTTTTTCCTACAGAAGAAAGCATGGAAGGCTACTATCAAAGTTGGCCAGATTTTAAAAATATAATAAAAAACAAACCTATATATTTTGCTACTACTGGTTCAGCTGTGAAAAATATTACTCAAAGCCCAGAAGCAATGCGAAAGCAATTAAATATACCAAATGATGCAAAAGTGTTATTGTATATGGGTAGATTTATAGATATTAGAGGTTTTGATATATTAATTGAAGCAGCCAATAATATTCTAAATAAATATAATAACATATATTTTGTAATTGTCGGTGAAAATATAGAGATGCCAATTAAGTCAAAATATTGGATTCAGCTTCCTTTTACAAAAGATCCAGGTAGTTTTATTAACATGGCAGATGCTTGCTTATGTCCAAATAGGGGTAGTTTCTTCGATCTTAGCATGATTGAAATTTTATCTCTTGGCAAACCTATTATATGTTCTTATGTAGGTGGATATAAATGGCTTAAAGATAAAACAAGTGGAGTTATTTATGCCAAAGCAGGAGATGCAGTAAGCTTCCAAAAAGCTATAGAGAATTTTATTGAAAAAAAATATAATATAGTTGATAATATGTGCAAAGATAATTTTAAACTTTATAATAAATCTCTAACTTTATATAATTTTGAAAAAGGATATTCTAAAGCCATAGATGAGATGTATAGTGAATTTTACAATAGTGAGAGTATATATAAATTATCATCTTCTAAAACAGATAACATGTCACGAAATTGTATAAAAATTACAATACCTAAAAAGAATTTTAAAACTAAAAAATTAAAAAAATTAATTAGTCACCCGATTTTGTTTATTAAAGATTTTATAAGCAAAAGGATGTTTAATGCTCAATGAAAATAAAATTATAATTCCAGATACATTAAAAAATAAGGTTAAATTAGATATTGAAGGATTTGGAAACAATATAGTCATTCATGAAGGCATAAAAATAACTCCTAGGGGGGGGGTATATATAGTTATTAAAGGAAATAATAATCACATTGAAATATATGAAGAATGTACAATAAATCACAATTTGCATTTAAATATATTTCCAGCAGCGATAGGTGCAATAGCTGACCATTGTTCTATAATTATTGGCGCTAAATCATATATAAATGGAGTTACCATTTTAAACTGTGGGGAAGAAAATACAATGATAAATATCGGAAGTGACTGTTTGTTTGCAAATAATATAAGAATGCAAACATCTGATAATCATTCTATTATTGATATCAATACATTAAAAAGAACAAATATAGCCGGCGATATAAAAATTGGTGATTATTGTTGGATTTGCGATGATGTAAAAATACTAAATAATGTTGATATAGGCTCTAATTGTGTTATTGCAACGATGGCTTTGGTTACAAATTTAAAAACACACAATAACTGTATTTTAGGAGGAATTCCGGCTCGGATTATCCGTGAAAATATAACTTGGGATATAAAATGCATTGGCAATAATAGTAACATTGTTAAAAATAAATTCAATATAAAAAATATATTAAAAAAAATAATTAGGATAAAAAAATGAATAATTTTAAAATCGGCATAATAGTAGCAGTTTATAATTCATATTCATATATTAAAAAATGTGTAGAAAGCCTTATTAATCAAACATATCAAAATATAGAAATATGTTTAGTAAATGATGGAAGTACAGATAAGGATACATTGGATTTTTTAAATAATGTTATAAATATAGATGATAGGATAATAGTTATTAACAAACCAAATGGCGGAGCTGGCTCTGCTAGGAATGTGGGAATTGATTATTTTAACAATATAAAAGCTAATATAATTGGGGGGGGTGCGACTATGTAATGTTTGTAGATAGCGATGATTTTTTGGATATAAAATGCATAGAAGAGTGTGTGAAATACAGTCATGGCATGGATATAGTTTGGTTTCATTGGAGTTTTGTAGAGCATAGAAGCGAATATCGAGAGAAAAAAGCTATAACACCAATTCAATGGATAGATAGACTAAAAGAAAAAAATATTAATTATTTTTGGTTCGGTCACGGCGGCTTAATTGATTTTTCTTTTTTAATCAGTAGCAATATTAGATTCATTGAAGGATACATGCATGAAGATCATGCATTTGGTATACAGTTATTTTCATCAGCAAAAAACATATTTGTTCTTCCTATAAGTAGCTTATATCATTATGTACAAAGTCAAAATAGCGTAACTAGGATTGCAACAGGTGGTAATGTCCATATATATCCTCACATTAAATATTTGACGAAATATTTTAACAACAATAGAGATTTGAGAGGATACTAT
>CAMGGL010000184.1 GCA_946055575.1 uncultured Candidatus Melainabacteria bacterium | reverse complement strand
ATCTATTTCTGCAACTATTGATCTTGGTTTTAAAAAATTATAAACATCACAAATACTACTATTTGAAGAAACCAGATTCATTTGAAAATCATAAAGTCTTAATTCATAATAAATTTTTTTTAATGTATTTAAAAATGATCTAACACCAATAATAAAATGTATGAACTTATATCTAAGTAAATCAACAACTAAGTCGTTGTTTGTAAATTCTGTTTTAACATAGTAAATACTGCCATTATCAAAAACCGGATCTGGAAATTTATATTCAAGATTATATTTTTTGCAAAATTCTTTTGAATAAGCAATGTACTTATCGATATTACCGTTAATTTTAATTATTTCATTATTAAGTAGTGAATACAATTGACGATCACTTCTTGTTTTTTTTACATAGTTAAGAGCATCATGAAGACTTGAGGAGAAATTTTCATCATCTATATTTAGAAAATAATCAGCCTTAAAACGATATCCTAATGACTCTCTCTTGTTTTCTGGACCAACAACAATTAGTCTTTTTTCATATTCCTCACTCTTATCTCTGGTATAATAATCTCCATAATTCCAGATAGAATAATTCATTCTAGTAGTATCACCAATTACAAAAATTAACAAATCAGCTGCATTTATACGGACAGCGTTTTCGGTAATGGAGTTAATGGCATTAGTTAAAAGGTTTTTTTCATTCTGATAAAAACAGTTGATATTCTTTTCTTTCAGCACATTCTTAATGATTTTAGCTTTTTCTTTTGATTTGTTATCATTACCAGAAACAATAAATACTGGAAACGGCATAGTCCAGTAACTGCGAACACCATACAACTCTTCAAGTTGTTTCTTATTGTAACTGTTTCTTTTTTCTACTTCGTTTAGGAAACGAATAATCACTGTTTTTTCGCTGTCATTAAAAGAATTTATGCAGTCATAATTTTTAATGTCTTTAATTGAAGTAAAGACATGTTTTAAATTAAAAAAACGTGAATTTTCTTCAAACATTATGCAGGCATACGCAAAAAGACAACACAGTCTGGCAAGGGATGAATCAGGGTAAATATTTACCAACCAATCAGCTTTCCATTGTGCACTTGCAAAATAACCAATATTTCTTTCATCGTTAGCATCATTGAAAAGCTGCCAAAAATGAGGACTTCTTTCTTCGATTATAGTACTAAGTTTCCATACACTTTCCTGTTTTGTTGTACCGATAATTGAACATGATCGATAAGATCTATATTTTTTATAAACTTTTTGATATATTTTTTCAAAATCTTCATCAACTTCTTTTTTATTTTTTAGAAGTTCATAGGCTTTATTAATTCTGGTATAACCACCTAGAGTGTTTAGGATGCATGTATAATTATAAATATCTTCATCTTCGCTTAGTTTTGACAAACTATTATAAAGAGAATAAGAATATTCATATTTATTATCATTTACATTCATATATTCCCTAGCCTTTAGTTTACGTGAATCTTCATCTAAATTAAGCAAATCACAAAGAGTTTTTATATAATCGTAATCATCCGTTTCTTCTACTGTTTCTAGAGCTAGTTTTGGATTAAATTCCATAAATTCGCGATCTAAATACAAAAGAGCCAGATGAACAGAAAAATATTTTTTATTTAAGTTGTGAGCTCTTTTAGCATAATAGATGACTTTTTCCGAATTTTGATCAGTTCCTGTGCCGTTAGCATAAAAGTAGCTTAACCCATTGCTGCCATAACCATGATTATTTTCATCTAATTCTTTAGCTAATTGAAACTTGTACTCATTACATGCTGTATGGGCCCATCTTTTATCAGCAACATCCATTAAGCAACACTTGGAATATTCGCTTCCTTTTAACATCGCTTGTTTATGATAGGCATAATATTTTGAATACATATTGAAGCTTTCATCACCAATTTTTTGAAGCTCTTCTAGGGAAAGATTTTCATCAATTTCGAACATATTTAGTCTTCCTCCTTGATTTTCTTTATTTTCTCGTTAATTAGTTCATTACGAAATTCAACTCTTTGTTGAAATTCAAAAGCTGTTTCGTGTAGTCCAGCATTTTCGGCAGCTTCTTTTAGAGTAGAATCGGTAACTGAGTAGCCATAATCAGAAAGATTACGCCATTTTTCCTTTTCGTTTAGTTTATCAATATATTCATTCAATTCTTTTTTTCTATCTTCTTTTACTTCTTCATCAGTCCGGTAACCATTAGCAATATATTTTTCGATATCATAATTATTTGAGCTAATAAATTTTAGAGTATCTGAAATGCGTCTTTCCTCAAATTTGTATCCTTTGGTCATATAATTAGCTTTTTTTAATTTATTAAAAAAATCATATGCTATCTCAAATTCAGACATATCAGCTTCGTAAGTCTCGTTATAATGAAATGCTTTGAGAGACAGATTAGAAGCTATATCACATGTTAGTCTCATATATTCATACATAGCAGGCGGATAACCGTGCTTTCCAGCTTCTAAAATATGTTCAATTCCAGGGAAATCTTTAAAAGAAGTGTACTCGAAATGTTTATTGATTGTTTTCATTTTATAACCATTCCATTTAGCCCTTTGTACATCCCACATTGCCATTGGTGTAAGTTTTTGTGACATTTCTTCTGCTCTTCTTTTTAGGTTTTTAGCAAAAAGTGTGCATGTATTAAATCGAGGTATCGCCTCCGAATCAACAAGTTCAGCTAATCGATAAATCGCAATTGGATCATCCATTAATGCCATAGCTAAATACTGGGCAATATTATCCTTTAATTCTAGACATTCAACAGGAATATTGGTTTTGTTATTTACAAAAATTCCTTCATACTGTTTATCGTGACAGTCTTCGCTCAACCATTTTAAATAACGGTAGGCATACTGATCAGTCTTTGCCTGTTCTTCCAGATAGGTAATTGCTTTTTTAGGATTACCAAGCATAATATTAACAATCCAAGAATTATCTCCTGGAATATCTGTACAATATACTTCACTGTTTAAATCGATATTATACATTTTTGCAATTGCCTTGCATGCAAAATAGATAGCAACATCATTTTTTTCTTCAGTGCATGCCAGATAGATATAATCTGATACAAAATCAGGCTCACCGATTGTTAAAAGATCACTATATCGAAACTTTAGAGCATTCGTAAGTTCAACTACATTTTCAAATAAGCGACCAAGTTTTAATACGATTGTAGACATATTATTTCCCCTTAATATAGAAAAATTATAACATCAAAAAAAGATAGCGATTATTTTTCGCTATCTTGTACTGTTTCATTAATTATCTCTTCATCCTCATGTTCGACAATACTTACCGCCTGAACAGTTGTACCAGGCTGTG
>CAMGGL010000183.1 GCA_946055575.1 uncultured Candidatus Melainabacteria bacterium | reverse complement strand
ATTACTTCAATGAAGACACACTTGCTTATGCTCACTATAACAAACATATTATTGCAATTGCTCCGACAATATTAACCGGTTTCGGACCTTTGTTTACTTTTATTATGATAGGTACTGCATTTGGACTCCTTGATTTTTCAAGTTCTGTTGCGCTAACAAAATCTATTGCAAGTTTCGTATCAACAATGCAAGTTGCAGCAATGTGTTCAGTATTTGCGGTTTCATCAGCGTTAATTATGATGACTGTTGACAAGTTTTCTTTTTCAAAATTTATCTTACCGATGGTGGCAAAAGTGCATAACAAAATTACGGATTTATTTACCAGTATTTCTGCCGAAAAATTCCTTGTTGACCTTTTGAGGACAACAAAGATACAAAGCCACGAAAATTATTCACTCTTAAAAAATATGCCTGCAACTTTTGCAAGTTCAATAAAAAAAGATTTAACCAATATAGTTATTCCTTATCTGGATAGCGTAATTTTCGGTATAAACAATCTTAATAAGACAATGGAAAAGAAATCCAATAATGAAGATGATAATTTAAGCGGATTATTCTAAGGTTATAAATGGCTAGAAGAAAAAATCAAGAAACTGAAGAAAATATATTCTGGGTTACTATGTCTGACCTGTTTCTGGGAATGTTCATGGTCTTTGCAACGTTATTTTTTGCTTTTGTATCGAATTCCGGTCAAGGAAGTGAGGCAGCTCAGGAAGCAACTCAAGAAATGGTACAAGAAGTTGTACAGGAAATGCAAAGACAAAATATAAGTGTGAGATTAATCAATGAAGATAAACCTGCCGAACCGACTGATAATCATGAAAAAGTAGATATCGAAATGGATCCCGAAACCGGTTTGGTAAGGATTTCAGATTTGGAACTTTTTGAACTGAATAAATCTACACTGACTCCCAAAGGACAAGCTTTTTTAAATAAATTCATTCCTGTTTATTTTGATTGTATATATAAAAAAGATTTGTCTAAATATATTTCTACAGTAACAATTCAAGGTCATACGGATTCAACAAACTTCAAAGGTAATTATTCGGTAGAACAGCAGTATATGAAGAATATGAACTTATCCATGAATCGTGCATACAATGTTGCAAACTTTGTATTTGCAAAGTGTTCAAACAAACCGTATCAAAGAGAACTTACACATACAATTAAAGTAGAGGGCGTAAGTTCTGCAAGACCTATTATTGTAGACGGTAAAGAAGATAAAGATAAGAGCAGACGGGTTGAATTAAGAATAATTCTAAAACGTCCGACGGATAGTGTATTACAACAATTTTTAACAAATGGTGCAAATTATGAAGACCTTCGATAAAGAACAAATACTTGAAACAATAAATATGATAAAATTACACAATCTTGATATCAGAACCGTAACTATGGCGATATCTTTGAGAGATTGTATTGATAGAGATGTTAACAGGGTTTGTGACAGAATCAGACATAAAATTCTAAATTATTCAAAAAATCTTATCAAATATGCGAACGAAATTGAAGATAATTATTCTATACCAATTGTAAATAAAAGAATTGCAGTAACACCTGTTTCAATAATCGGTGAATCATGCGATGAATATGATTATGTAAAAATTGCCAAAACGCTTGATGAAATTGCAAATGAAGTTGGTGTAGATTTCATAGGCGGTTATTCCGCACTTGTTGAAAAAGGTTGTACAAAAGGTGATACTGCATTAATTGAATCAATACCCGAAGCACTTGCAACAACAAGTAAACTTTGCTCATCGGTAAATGTAGCTTCGTCAAAAGCCGGGATAAATATGGATGCCGTGCTTAAGGTTTCTGAAATAATCAAGCAGGCTGCGGAACTGACAGAAGAAACTGATGGACTTGGAGCTGCAAAGTTTGTTGTATTCTGTAACTCTGTAAATGACAATCCGTTTATGGCGGGTGCGTTCTGTGGATACAGTGAACCTGAATGTGCTTTAAACGTTGGGGTATCAGGACCGGGCGTTGTCATGGCAGCAATACAAAACCTTCCTAAAGATGCGGATTTTAGTAAATTGGCAAATACTATTAAACAAACCGCGTACAAAATCACATCAACGGGAGAGCTTGTGGGACGAGAATTGGCACAAAAATTAAATATTCCTTTTGGTGTAATTGATCTTTCTCTTGCACCGACTCCTGCGGAAGGTGATAGTGTTGCAGGGATTTTTCAAGCTATGGGACTTGAGCATGCGGGCGCACACGGAACTACTGCCGCACTTGCAATGCTTAATGATGCCGTAAAAAAGGGCGGAATTATGGCAAGCTCTCATGTCGGAGGATTGTCGGGGGCATTTATCCCTGTTTCTGAGGATGCAGGCATGATTGAAGCTGCTGCAAAAGGTGTACTTACGTTTGATAAACTTGAGGCAATGACTTCAGTATGTTCTGTCGGACTTGATATGATTGCTATTCCGGGAGATACTCCATCAAGTACAATTGCAGGAATAATAGCGGATGAAATGGCAATCGGTATGATTAATAAGAAAACTACGGCAGTAAGAATTATTCCTGCAGTTGGTAAAACCGTGGGAGAGTCGGTTGTATACGGAGGTCTTTTGGGTGAAGCTCCGATTATGAAGGTTAGTTCACTTTCTTCTGCAAATTTTGTAAACAGAGCAGGCAGAATCCCCGCACCGCTGCATAGTTTGAATAACTAAGCAAAAGTTATGGATACAAACTTATAAATAAAATACTCTTTTGTATTTTGTTTTGAAGAATTTTCTCAAAATATGTGCTGTTTCAATAAACAATTTCCCGACAACAGGAATGATACACAGGTTTGTCCATTCACATCCTGCACCTTCATCAATTGCTTTTTGAATAAATTCTTCAAGCGAAAGAGTAAAATCTCTGCCCCAGAAATATGCAACTCTAAGTTGTTTGTAGTTTATAATGTTAAACATAAATTTAGAATACAAGCAATCTTGCATATATTGTTTTGCAAAGCGACTGTATGCAATAATTTCATCATAACTTGGACCGCAATTTTGATTATTTTTCTCCAAAGAAACTCTATATCTTAAAAATCTTTTACTTCTGAAAATTATTCCACCGTCATTATCCTTCAGGGTGTTGGCAATAAGCGGTTTATTGCCTATTCTGCCGAATTGTGCATAATATTCGGTATTATATATATGTTCTTTTAGATTTTGGGTTTTATAAATGGTGTTAGAATGAGAGTAACGCTGCATTCTGTATAAATAATTCACGAACATTTGTTTATCCGTGCAATAATCAAATCTTTGAGATGCTTTTGCCCAATTCTCGTTAGTAGGATTAGACCATTCCTGATAACAACTTGAAACAACAGATGTATTCGGAT
>CAMGGL010000182.1 GCA_946055575.1 uncultured Candidatus Melainabacteria bacterium | reverse complement strand
TTTTTATAAATTTATATTTTTGCACAAACCGCTATGCGAAAAGTATAAAGACAGTACAATTAAAATTTTTGGACTTTATGTGTGCAGAAGCTGTTTGTATTTGTATTTTGGATTAATAATTTCTTTCATTTATGCTTATACAATGATAAAAACCGTTCAATATGACAAGTTCTTTTTTCTTGGGATTTGCGGCGCTGCATTGACATTTTTAGTATCATATCCGCCTATATATTCAAAGTTTAAACGGATAACTAAAGACTTTATAAGATTTTATGACGGGATTTTCCTTGCGGCAATATTTGTTTTCGCATTTAAAATAAATACCTATATCGGTGTTTTGAGTATTATTTCTTTCATCATAATGAGAAATCTATACAACAAAAAGCGTTCAGGTGATTTAGTATGTAAAGATTGCGAAAAACTTGTTGAAGGAAAAACTTGCGAAGGCTATATTAAACAAAAAGAAGCTTTATTAAGAATGGATGATGAATACTCACAAATAATCACTAAACAAATGAAGAAAGGAAAGCAATATGATTAACCGTGAAGACATACTTGCAGGCACAAGACCCGAAGTTGGCAACCGAATTCTTGTAACAGAAAAAGAAACTTTTGAAGGTTATCAGGTAATGGACTACAAAGGTATCGTTTGGGGAATATCAATGAGAGCAAAAGATGTGGCTCAGGATTTTTTTATGGGTTGTAAAAATTTTACAGGCGGAGAATTAACATCTTATACAGAATTATCTGATGAAGTTCGTCAAAGAGCTTGGGACAGAATGGTATCATCAGCAAGAAGAATTGGCGCAAACGCAATTATAAATTTCAGATTTGAAATTACACCTGTTTCATACGCAACTTCAGGAGCCGCAGAAGTTATTGCTTACGGTAACGCAGTTATAATTGAGCCAATCAAAAATTACGTTCCTATGGGCGGCTTAGGAAATATTCTCGCTGAATACGTTGACCATTACTGCGGAGGAAACGGAATAAACAACGGAACGCCCTATGTAAAACCATCTGCAAAAGCAGAACTTACAAAAATTGGGGATACTACTTATGCAATATGCCCTGAATGTAAGATTAAATATAAAGTTACAAAAGATGAAAATGGAACAACACGAGTGCTTGGACTTTCAGATGTAGATCCAAATGAAGAAGGTTTACAAATCTACTGTTCAAGATGCGGAGTTAAATTTACAATTCCTGAAGTTGAGTAACATATTTTTCGACAGCTTTTACAAAGCCGTCATTTTCAACAGTATCAGTTATAAAATCGGCACATTCCAACAAAGCGGGTGTGCCGTTTCCCATAGCTACACCAACTCCTCCACATTGAACCAAGTCAATATCATTATCCTGATCGCCAATAGTCAATGTTTCTTGAGGATTTATTCCCCACATATCACACAAAAATTTAACTCCCAAAGATTTTTTAGCATCGCCACTGCCTATTTCGCAAAAATAAGGAGTGGACTTTACAAGGTATAGTTCGGGATACTTTTCACGTAATTCCTCTACCCAACCGGTTACCTTGTCAGGATTTTTCAAATCAATTGCCAAAATCTTATTAACATTTTTTATTTCTAAACCATCAAAAGAACAAACCGTATAATCTATAAACTTCCCGTCAGTATATGATTTAACAATTTCATTATCGTTTTCAACATACAATTTATCATCCAAATATAAGTTTATATGAATATTATTTTTTCTTGCCCATTGTATGATTTCTTTGGCATAATTTTCACCAAGATTACATTGATACAAAGTTTTACCGTTCATATCTTTAATTAAACCGCCTTGATATGAAACAATAGGGGTATCAATTCCAAGTTCTTTTGCAACAGGAATTGCGGCACAGTGCATTCTGCCTGTCACCAGTACAACTTTTACTCCACTTTGAGTTAAATCTTTAATACACTTTTTTAATGTCGGTGTAAAATCTAAACCCCATTTTAATATAGTTCCGTCAATATCCGTTGCAATTAGCTTAATCATAACTTATAAACCCCTTCAGCAAAGCTCTGTAAAAAGCACAAATAGTTTTTGCATCATTTATCCGACCTTCACTTATCATATCAAAAACTTCATAAATTTTATACTCAAAACACGATAGTATTTCACCCTCATCAGGATGTTCTCCGACAAAATCTAAATCTTTTGCAAAATACAAATATAACTTTTCCGTACAAATTCCGGGTGTTGTATTTATATATCCTAACGATTGCCAAACCTTTGCATTATAACCTGTTTCTTCCTCAAGTTCTCTTTTTGCGGCATAATCAGGATTTTCACCAATTTCAAGTTTACCGGCAGGCAATTCCAAAACCGTTTCCTTTAAAGGGTATCTGAACTGTTTAACTAATAAAACAGTATCCTTATCTTTTAATGCTAAAATAACAACCCCACCTGAATGCAATATTACTTCCCTAAAAGACTTATGTCCGTCAGAAATTTCAACATCATCTTTTATAACGGTAACAACTTTACCGTCATATACAACCTTTGAATTAAGTGTTTTTTCCTCGTAGTTCATATACTCATTCCTAAAATACTATTCCACGACAATTTCATAACAAGGATAATTCTTTGAACATCCTTCAAGTCGCTGCACCTTGATAGTCGTCTTATCCTGCACTGTGAACTGATTTGAATAATCACCAAGCTGAAGCCTCTTACTGTCATTCGGTACAACATAATATTTATAAAAATCACCACCAACATCATTTATAATAACAAATTTATTTTTACCTTTTGAAAGCGAAATTTTCATCGTACCTTTTTGAAGTTCGGAAACCTTTATTATCTCATAACCCTTAAAAATATTTTTTATTTCATCCTCAGACAACTTTCGCGGAACAAATTTAACTCCGTTAAAAATAATTTCGTAATACTCAAAACATTTTGGAAAATATGAGTACAATTTATCACCTGATAAAAATTCCCAAGAACCTTCCCCAACCCAAACATCTTCTTTCGGAACTTGAGCATTTCCTGTTAAAAGTTTATAAGAAGTATAACCGCCATTTCCAACCGGTTCCTGATTTTGTAATATAATTTCATCCTTTGATAAATCATCATCTCGTTCGTTATATTCACGCCACTGTTGCTTATTCATGTTATATGTCCAAAGTTTCTGACCAATTCGCGGCATCATTGAATTTTCTCCAATAAATTCATCATCTTTTACTCCAAATAGAACACTTGCCAAAAAGAAAATTACAATAACAACCCCTATTGCACCAAAAATATATCTTTTTTTCATCAATCCCTCACTTTATTTCTATATAAACAATAGCACAAACAGGCATATTTTGTCCAAAATAAGCATCTAAAATCTGTCAAAATATTTAGCCGTATTACTAATAGTAT
>CAMGGL010000181.1 GCA_946055575.1 uncultured Candidatus Melainabacteria bacterium | reverse complement strand
TTATCAGGATTAATATTGTTTACTTCGTCGAATATCTTAATATCTAGGATGTTTTCTCCGATGTTAGTCACTCCCTATCAGATTGCAAATAAATATTTTGGTTTGACAAATATATTGTTTACTTTAATTTCAACACCGTTATGGAGTGCTGTGACAGATGCTTATGTAAAAAAGGATATGCTTTGGATTAATAAAATAATAAGCAAAATGAATCGTATATTGTTTCTTTTCTTAATCTTATTGTTGTTCATGCTATCGATATCTTCTTTGGCATATGATTTATGGATAGGGCAAAAGGTGTTTATACCATTAAATATTTCAATTCTTATGGCTTTTTATATTTTTATGTTAATAGTAGGTACATGTTATTCAAATATTTTATGTGGCTTTGGTAAGATTAAACTACTAACAATAGTGTCATTAATTCAGGCAGTTATATATTGGCCTTTGTCATTGTTTTTAGGAGGGTTATGGGGTATTACAGGCTTTATGCTTGCGCTAATCGTAGTCTTTTCGTTAAGTGCTATAATGAATAAAGTGCAGGTATATTTGATTTGCAATAATAATGCAAGAGGATTGTTTAATAATTAGTAGTATATGATATGAATTCTTTTTTGTCAATAATAGTTGTATATAACCCAAACAAGGATTTGTTGGTAAGGAATATTTGTTCATTCGTGGAAAATGTGGATTTGTTAATGATATGGCAAAATTCTGTATTGACAGATGAATTAAAGAATTATATAGCCTCATTGGGTAAAATAATATTTGTAGGAAATGGTATGAATCAAGGCATACCTACTGCACTGAATTATGCATTGTCTTATGCAATAAAGAATGGTTATGATTATCTATTAACAATGGATCAGGACTCTGTTTTTGAGAATTTCTATAATTAAAAAAAAACAGCAATTAATAAGAATAAAGACAAATTATGTATTATAGGGGCATATCAAACTTTTTTAGAAAAAAAAATATCTAAAGAGATCTTTTCTGAATATAAATGGGTTATTACTTCTGGTACTATCTTTCCAATTAGCTTATTAATGGAAATAGGAGGTTTTGAAACTTCTTTTTTCATAGATTCCGTTGATATTGAAGTTTGTATTAGGGCAAGGACCTTCGGATATAAATGTTATATTTGCAGAACAGGTAAGTTGATTCAGAGATATGGAGAGAAACAATTATTTAGAATGCTAAATAAGACAATTTATTATGTGGTATATAACCCTGATAGGATATATGGTATATTCCGAAATTTGACAATGTTACTAATTACATATCGAATGAAAGAAATTGCCTATGAATTGTTATCTTTTTCAGCTATTATAATGAAGTCTGTCCTGTTTGAAAAGAAAAACCGAACTAAAAGGTTGTTTGCAATGTTATCTGGAATAATTGACGGAATACATAAAAAAAGCCTCGGACAGAAAAAAAATAAAGGTTAATGTTTATTATTTATGGTTTTCATTTGTTTTATTTAGATATTTATTGTATCTTTGCATCAATATTATGAATTGTATGAAAAAGAACGTGATATTTACTATTGTAGCAAAGAACTACATTGGGCTTGCACAAATACTTGGCGAGTCGGTGAAAAAGCATCATAATGATGTAGACTTTTTTATATTTGTAGCCGATGAAACCAATAAAGCAGATATACAGCAAATAGATGGAATACTATTTGCTAAGCATTTACTTATGTATAATGAGTCTGAGTGGACTGAGATGTCATTTAAATATGATATAACAGAATTTTGTACTTCAATCAAACCTGCATGTTTCCAATATTTTATTTCTTGTAAATATGAAAAAATAGTTTATTTAGACCCAGATGTATTTGTTTTCTCCTGTATGAAACCCGTATTTGATATTCTGGACAAATATGATATGGCTTTAACGCCTCAAGTTTGTGGTATCCATGAATCATATAATGGTGAGCATCCAGAATGGGCAATGAATGTAAATGGCATCTTTAACCTTGGATTTTGTGCGGTTAAAAACTCAAAATTAATAAAAAGTATAGTTGAATGGTGGAGGGTAAGGTTAATTGATAATTGTTTTGCTGACAGAAGTATGGGCAATTTTACTGATCAAAAGTGGATGGATTGGATGCCAGCAATACTCGGTAGTAACCATTTGTATGTATTTTCTCACTTAGGGATGAATGTAGCACCATGGAATTATTTTGAGAGGGAAATTTTTGAAAAGGGAGCCAAGATATATGTAAAATACAGAGATGAATCCATTGCAAAAGGAGAAGATCCTTTGATTTTTTTTCATTTTGCAGGTTATGATTATTCAAAATTGATTAATGGAATAATTAATAGAAAAAGAATAGGAAATCTATCTGATTATCCTGATATGATGTTGGCTATAAACAAATATAAGGATGTTTTAGTAGAAAAAAGAGAAGTGTTTAATTACTTCTTAAAGGAAAAATATTCATATGAAAATTTTGACAACGGCGATAAGATTGATAGATTTCATCGACGCTTATACCATGGATATATAAAGCAATATGGTGTTATTGATAATCCTTTCTCAACAAAAAGGGGCTCATTTTACGATATGATAAATAAAAGAGGAATGATTTGTAAAGAGAATATAGATAATTTTTCAAAAAATAATTTACCATCACTTACAAAAAAAAGGGCTTATATCGCATGCTTGTTCCGTTTTTTGTATAATGTTATTGGCTATAAACGATATGTGCTCTTTGTTAAGAGTCTATATGATTATTGCCGACCTGAATGGCATGTTTTTTTGATAAAGAATAAATTATGAGAAAAATATTATTTATAAGGAAAGCACCTTTTTCAGGGACTAATGGTACGATTCGTTATTGTGAGACGTTATTTAAAATGTTTTGCAATGATACGGAATTGCAACCATTAGCGATAGAGAACTATCCTACAATAAAATCGTTCTTGTTCCATTATTATTATAAAATACCAGCTTTAGCTAAAGCTATAAAAAATGCAGATATAGTTCATGTGAATGGTTATACAGATATGGGTACGGTGCAAGCATTGATTATAGCTGCATTTTATAAAAAGCACATAGTATATACAGCTCATTGGCATCCTTTTGCAATGTTAAGACATCCTTTTCGGGGAAAGTTTTTTTTCATGGTTTTCCTGAAAAAAATCATTGAGCTATTCGTTGATAAAGTAGTGTGCATAAATAATGAAGATTATCATTTCTTTTCCTCGTTTTCAAAATCTATATACAAGATACCACACTGTGTGGAATTTAAAAATGTTAAAATTGCTAAGAAAAATGCAAGGATGATTTTGTTTGTTGGTAGAATAAATGATTCAGTAAAAGGATTTGATTATTTATATTGTCTGCCAGATGGACTTTATGAGATTCA
>CAMGGL010000180.1 GCA_946055575.1 uncultured Candidatus Melainabacteria bacterium | reverse complement strand
ATAAAAATTATGCGGCTGTATGCCGCATCCGTAGGGGCTGTCCCAAAGGGCAGCCCGATGTGAGATTTAGTCATAATTTATTCTGATATAATGGAAGGCTCTTTATGAGCTACAGCCTTCCTTATAACTTAGTAAATACGGTTAATGGAATTTCATTGAAGAAGTAATAACAGCCCATATCCTCAATATATTGTAACGTATCACGATACATAGAGTGCTGAAACCAATCGTTAAATACGTAAATAAATACTACCGGATATCCTAGTGGGAAAAATAATTTTTCATATTCCCGCTTTTTAAAATGACAACTGGGCAATTTTTCATCTACGGAACCAGACGAACTTTGAAACTTTTTTTCAATGATAAATGCTGTTTTCGTTATTTCATTAATAAAACATTCATCAGGAAGCCATTGTTTTGAATTATACTGACGATAATCGATTCCACGTGGTGCTAAAAAGCAAGAATATAAAGCATGTTTGGGAACTGAATAGCCAATAAGTTTCTGCTCATTGTAGACTTCATAACCGATTGATTTCCGGTTTGATGAAATTGGATTTAATATGAAGTTATGATATTGTAAGGCATCTTTTAACGAAGTCGTTTGTTCAAATCTTAAACCATTTTTATTGGTTTTTGCGCCTCCGCCATGGGTGTTTGGAATATGAGTCATAATAAAAACCCCTTTCGTAAATAAATTTTAAATTGACTTTTTAGTCATTTTATATGGATCTTTATTATACTCAATTTTTGAGGCACTTTTGACTTTTTAATGAATTTTTAATGATTCTTGAGTGAATTTTTATGATATTCTCATTTTTGCCTCGTACATTTATGATAATAAAAGTTTATTTGAGGTGATAAAATGAAATGGCAGCCAGATGAATTTACCTTGGAAATGACATCGGTATGGTCTTTTCCACAACGAGGAAAATGGGCTACACATGATGGTAAATATCGTGGAAATTGGTCTCCTTATATTCCACGAAATTTAATCCTTCGATATTCTAGCGAAGGGGATAGAATTTTAGACTGTTTTGTAGGTGGGGGAACGACCTTAGTTGAAGCTAAATTGTTAAATAGAAATTGCATTGGCATTGATATAAATGCAAAGGCGCTGGACCGATGTCGCGAAAAATGTGATTTTTCATGCCCTAATATGGGGAAAATTTATTTGAAACAGGGAGATGCGCGGAAACTTCATTTTATACAAGATGAATCGATTGATTTTATTTGTACTCATCCTCCGTATGCAAATATTATTCAGTATAGTCAAGATATAGAACAGGATTTATCTCGGTTAGAGGTTGAATTATTTTTAGAAGAAATGAAGAAAGTTGTTTGTGAATGTTATCGTGTCTTGAAGAAGGGAAAATTTTGTGCAATCTTAATGGGGGATATTCGGAAAAAAGGGTACGTGATTCCATTGAGCTTTTTTGTTATGGACTTATTTTTACGGCAAGGATTTTCTTTAAAAGAAATGATTATAAAAGAACAGCACAATTGTAAAGCAACCGGTTTTTGGAAGACGAATAGTGTAAAGTATAATTTTTTGCTATTAGCACATGAACATTTATTCGTATTTCACAAAATTAGTTGAAAGATGGGAGGGCTGTTGGTACAATAAGACGAGTAATAATTTTGAGATTGAGGTAAAATAATGACAGAATTTAAAATGAGCCCTTTTGTGAAATGGGCAGGCGGTAAAGGACAGCTGTTGGATACTTTGATTGCGAAACTTCCGGCACATTATGGACGATATTATGAGCCATTTGTAGGGGGAGGCGCTTTTTTATTAGGCTTATCTCCTGAACAGGCAGCTATTAACGATACTAACAGCGTTTTAATCAATATTTATCGTCAGTTGAAAGAAAATGGACATGAAGTGATTGAACGGCTGAAAAATTTAGATTCTGTCCTTTGTGATAAAGAACGGTATTACCAATTAAGAGCGAAATATAATGAAAAAATTATGCAAGGTTGTACTTTGGATACAGAAGTAGCGGCACTTATGATTTGGCTAAATAAACATTGTTTTAATGGATTATACCGGGTTAATAAAAAAGGGCTGTTTAATGTACCTTGGAATCGAAGGGAAAAAGGAAATTCTTTTGATGAAAGCAATTTGCAGGCTATAGGTCAGTATCTTCGGGAAAATGATGTACTCATTTGCAATGAAGATTTTGAAGATTTCTGCACACAAGTTCAGACTGGTGATTTTGTCTATTTTGACAGCCCTTATGTACCTGTTACTGAGACGGCTAATTTTACTGATTATACAGCTGATGGATTTACCTTGGCCGATCACCAGCGATTGGCGAATTTATTTGATGTATTGAATGACCGAGGCGTTTTTATTATGTTATCAAATAATGATACTCCACTAGTCCATGATTTATATGGGCATAAAGGGTATAAAATACAGTCTATTGATGTAAAAAGATTAATTAACTGCAATGCAAAGAAGCGGACGGGGAAAGAGGTTATTATTACAAATTACTGACGGAGGAAAAATGGATAAGCTATTTAAAGGACAACATATTATACCAGCTTATGAAACTGAAACTTCTATGCTTGTTTTTGGGGATACTTTTCAAGTTTTAGATAAGATGAAATCTCAATCGGTTGACTTAGTTTTTGCCGATCCGCCCTACTTTTTATCAAATGGTGGGTTTACTTGTTCTGGGGGAAAACAAGTTTCTGTCAATAAAGGAGATTGGGATACTGCTGATGGCTGGTCTGCAAAACATCGATTTAATCGGCGATGGCTTCATCGCTGCCATCGTATTTTAAAACCGAATGGCAGTATTTGGATTAGTGGTACGCTGCATAATATTTTTTCTATTGGCATGGCTTTGGAGCAAGAAGGGTTTAAGATTATCAATAATATTACCTGGCAAAAGTCCAATCCGCCACCTAACTTAGCTTGTCGTTGTTTTACCCATTCGACAGAAACAATTATTTGGGCTAAATTGAATGATAAGAAAGCGAAACAAACCTTTCATTATGACTTAATGAAAGCAGAAAATGGTGGAAAGCAAATGAAGGATGTTTGGACTACTTCGCTTACTCCGCCATCTGAAAAAACGGAAGGCAAGCATCCGACGCAGAAACCATTAGTTATCTTAGAAAGAATTATTAAAGCTTCTTCTAATGCTGGCGATATTGTATTGGACCCTTTTTGTGGTTCTTCGACGACTGGGGTGGCAGCACAAAAATTAGGAAGAAAATATATTGGTGTTGATAGTAATAACGAATATATTGACTTATCTATAAGGAGATTAAAAAAATGTGCAAACGAAACTTTAAAGATTGGCTGAAGACTATGAGAAAATCAATAAATCAGTATAATTACTATATAGATTTTCCTAAAATATATAAAAACGTTGAGGAAAAGAAAGTTGAGCTTCATATTCTCAATG
>CAMGGL010000179.1 GCA_946055575.1 uncultured Candidatus Melainabacteria bacterium | reverse complement strand
CTCCGCCTTGCGCTGATTTAATTATTGAAAAAGGGATTAAAAAAGTTGTCTACGAAATGCAGGACCCAAACCCTATTGTATCAGGGAATGGGTTGAAAAAATTATCAAAAGCCGGAATTGAACTTGTCGGTCCTGTTTTGGAAGATGAATGCAAACAATTAAATGAGGTGTTTATTAAAAATCAGAAGGAGAAAAAAACTTTTGTTGCAATAAAAACGGCAACAACAATTGACGGTAAAATAAGTACCTGTAACGGAGATTCAAAGTGGATTACCTCTGAGGCTGCAAGAGCACAAGTTAAACTTATTAGAAAAAAATATGATGCAATTTTAACTTCTTCTTCTACGGTAATTGCAGACAACCCGACTATGGAACACAAAAATAAAATTATTCTGGATAGAAGTCTAAGAACTGATTTTAATTCAAAGATTTATCAGCAGGGCAAAGTTTATGTTTTTTATGATGAAAAATTGCCTGTGCCAAAAAGTTCAGAAATTACATTTATTGCAACGCCTGCTAAGGATGAAAAGCTTGATATATCATTTATTTTAAACAAGCTGTTCGAGCTGGGTATAATGAGTGTCTTAGTCGAAGCTGGCGGGGGCTTGAATGAGAGTTTTTTGACTTATGCAGATAAATTATATC
Organism: uncultured Candidatus Melainabacteria bacterium; assembly: GCA_946055575.1. Taxonomy (GTDB): domain Bacteria; phylum Cyanobacteriota; class Vampirovibrionia; order Gastranaerophilales; family Gastranaerophilaceae; genus Zag111. The sequence goes on along the minus strand of CAMGGL010000179.1, from coordinate 2,784 downwards.
ATTTTATTGCTCCGAAAATTCTGGGTGATAATTCGGGAAAGTCATGTTTTTATGGCAAAAATGTTGAACAAATCGGAGATTGCAATCTCCTTAAGTTCCAAAAAGTCGAACTTTATCCTCCTGATGTTTTAATGATTTATTCAAATATTTAACTTGATTTTAATTTTTTATTGATGTATAATTGATGAGCAATAAATAGCTGGGGTTAAAGAATGTTAGTTTCTTCTATCGGATATTTCGACGTGAAATCAAATATTAGTCATAATGAAAATGCGACTAAATGTCAGCCGAAAAAGTCTTTAGGTGAGGGTTTTGGACAATATGGCAAAAAGTCATCAGAGTTTGTTAAAACTACAGGTGTGGTAAAACGTATTTTTAATGCCTTTAAGTCTTTATTTACAAAAAATACAAATGAAGATTATTCCAAGTATCTTTCTTTAGTTGGTTAATTTAACCGGGTTTCATTTTTAAACAGTTCTTTTACCAGAACTGAACTTAGTGCGGGGATACAAGATATTACGACAAGTACCGGCACAATACTTGTTGCTTGTGCGATGTAGCCTATTGCAGACATTAAAATCGCAACAATTCCCCAAGAAAATCCGTTTATAAATCCGCCGATTATGCTTTTGTATTGAGGTAAAACCTTTTGAGCCATGCTCATTGTTATCGGAGTAGCAAACATAGTGACAAATCCCATAAGTACATAAATTATAAATGAGATTGCCGGCAAGGTTTTGTATGTAAGCATGAATAATATCATCATTGGGCATGTTGAAATCATTGATATATAAAACACATTTGCCGTACCGATTTTCTTTTCAAATCTCGGACTCAAAAGCGAAGCAATCCCGCCTAAGAATAAAAAGCAAAACATTGCTAATCCTATTTGGAACTTTGAAAAGCCTTGAGACTTCCATAAAAACGGCAACAGAATAGAGCATGATGTCGTGATGAGTGATTTTAACATTGCAATTAAATTCAGGATGTTCAGTTTATGGTTGGTTAAAATATCAATAAGTGCTTGTTTTAAATTTATTTTCGGACTTATGCTTTTTTCATCCGAAAATTTCGGAACGAATTTGAACATACTTAAAGCGCATAAAATCCCAAGTATTGCTAAAAACGGCATTCTGTTAAGTCCAAAGTATTGTGCGATAGTTGAGGATAACAATGGTCCCATTGAAAACCCCAGAGTTCCGCAGGCTATAAAAATCCCCATATTCCTTGCAGTATCGGAAGTTGAAAACGTTGAAATTAATCCCAAAGCTTGCGGGTGAAAAAGACTTGAGCCCAAGCTCCCGAAAATAATAAACAAAATCATTAGCCAAATGTTATTGGCAGCAGGTGCGAAAGATATAAATATTGAGGTAAAAAGTAATCCCCAAAATATAAGCGCGCGTTTTCTGATTTTGTCGGCGAAAAAACCAAAATACGGCTGCATAAGTGATGAAAAAATATGCGAACAACTCAAAATTATCGTTGCTATCGGCATTGAAATACTTATCTGTTCTGCTATAAACGGCATTATAGGATTTAAAAATCCGGTATAGATGTCATTTATAAAGTGCGCACCGCAAAACCATATTTGGGGCTTTCTTTCTGCTTCCTTGTAAATCATACTTTTATTTTGTCACTAACATTTGTTAAATGCAATTCAAAGTTAAATGATTAATTTTAAGCATTAAAGGTTTTGAAAGAAGAATCAACGTTTTTGGAGATAACTTTTTTAACGGCTTCCATTTCTGTGGAGATAGCAGATTCTTCGGTATCGAGTTGTTTGAGGTTAAGTTCAAGACTTTTGTCTTGTTGTTGAACGATTTCGATTTTAGAGTTAATTTCTTGGACTTTTTGATCATACTGATATTGTTCGTAGTTGTATTTGTTAATAGCGTCGTTGTATGCATCTTCATCGGTAGAAGTGTTGGTAACAAGCGAATAGGTGGTAGAAATGTCATTACCGTTTTCATCTTTTATAGTATTTCCGTCAGAATCTGTTTGTAAGAGAGTAATAGAAATGTATCTGCCTGTAGAATCTTTTTCAACAGAGCCAACGGCATTAAGAACTTCTTTAGTTTTAACAGCAGAACCAAGAGAATAGCAGTTGATGTTGCTTGTTGCATAACCGTCAATGTATTTAGAATTATTTTCGACTTCAGCAGCTTGGTAGAAGAACGGTTTGTAAGAACCTGTAGAAGAATCTTTTACATATCTTACATACCATTGGTTAGTTGACGCAGGGTTACCTAAGATGGTGTCATTAAGCATAGTTTGGTAGTATTTTTCTTGTTCTAACAGTTCATTTAGTTGTTCATCAGAAAGCGAAGACAGATAGCTGTCATTGAGCATATTGTAACCATCAACAGTTCCGAGTTTTCTGAGAGTGGTAGAACCGATTTTGTAGTCATTATCTTGTTGAGCGATGATGCTAGACGATGCGGAAACGATAGAGTAATCGTCTTGCCATTGTTGAATGTAGCTGATAGAGTACATTCCGTTACCTTTAGCAATCATAGCGGTAATAGTGTTAGTGAGGGCCCCGTCATCGAAGGTGTAAGAGACTTTTGTGTAGTCGTCAATAGACGGTGGCGTAGGGACAGACATATTACAGAGCTCGGAATAGTAGTTAGAGGATTGGTTAGCGAGCGTAGTACGTTGTTGGTTAATTTGTTGACCTTCAAATTCGACGTTATTTTTTCTTGCAGTTAGAGCGAGAAATCTTGCTTGAGAAGCTGACATACCCATAATAGTCGTAATCCTTTCCAATAATAAAGTATCATTACT
>CAMGGL010000178.1 GCA_946055575.1 uncultured Candidatus Melainabacteria bacterium | reverse complement strand
AGAAATTTATTGTAGTGTTATCAATTCTTTCAAGAGCATTATCCATTCCGCTGAAGAATCTATCCTTATCAATAGGCTTTTCAAAAAATCTTGCAGCGTTAAGATTTAATGCAGAATCAAGATACTGCGAATGAGCTGTTAGATAAATAAGCACAATTTGCTTGTTACGTTTGCGTAATTCTTCACCGAGAGCAATGCCGTTCATATCCGGCATTTCAACATCAAGAATTGCGATATTAAAGTTTTCATTGCTATCAAGCACAGCCTTGCCGTTATCAAATGTTGATATTTCAAGCGGAATATTTTTGATAGCAGAATACTCGTTAAGCATTTCTTTAATTTCGCTGATTATATTCAAATTATCATCACAGATTACAATTTTCATATTACACCTACATAGATTTAGTTAGAATAATTATAACTTAATTTGTATCTTATTGCACCACCTTTTGCAAAATTGGTATGTTTTTTATGTAAAAGTGGTAAAAACAAAGGGCAAGATGTTCCTGCCCTTTGATGATTATTTGATATTATAAACAATTTCGTCATAAACAATCTCTCTCGCACGATTTGAGATGTTATTCATAGTTTGTACCCATTCAAGCATATCTGTTGCTTTGAGTTGTTCGGCTACACCTTCTTGTTCGGCAAGTTGGGTTACGAGGTCATTGTACATTTCTTTTGCTCTTGTATCAACATCCATTAGGTATTTATCAAGTTCGCCCTTTATTATTTGTGCAGTGTAAATGCTTCTGTGATTTTCCTTTAACCACTTTTTGTGCATTAATCCAAATCTGCCGATTTGATAATCATATTGTCTTGGTAAAACTAAATTTGGAATATAAACTCCGTTGCAGTCTGTATAACCGATTTCTTTTTGTTCAAATAATGATTTTTCTTTCATAATGTATTCCTCCAAATATTATTATAAATGTATTTTTATACCTACAATCTAACATTCGGCGTAATACAAAGTTTTAGGGCACCCTCTTTATCGAGGGTGCCCTAAGGGAGTGTGTGTTATTTGTAATAACGCACAACTTTTCTTAAATTAGTAGCAATAGTCTGTTACTAAATTTTGTGAAGAATTAAAATGTTTTTGTCGCATAATCATAATATCACAAAAAATAATATATATCAAGAACGAAAGTTATTTTACTTAATGAATTAAAGAACTCAAAGCATTTGAATAAGTACATAACAACTTTTTCGGTATTGATTTTTCTATAAGTATATTGACAAATACTTGTCAAAGTGTTATTATCATATGTCTAAGAGAACTCACAAATTTTGTTTATATTAGTTGTTTCTTAATGTGTTTTTTTGTCGAATAATTGTGTATTTTGTTACTTAATTAATATTCTTGTCAATTAGCAAAAATAAACATAAATATTTGTCAAAAAAATTTTTTTAAGAATAAAATTGTGCAATATGCACAAAAAATAGCCGAAAAATTATCCTAAATGACTATTGAATTTTCTTTTGAGATGAATTATAATAAAAAATGTAAGAACTTGCCAAACAAATTGGTATTTTTAAAGTTTTTAAGGAAGTTAGATAGTTTATTAATATTTAACTACAATTGAATAGATTTTAGCAATATTTTATCGAGGATAGCTTCTTTACTTCGTTTACTGTTGAAAGACCTTGACACGTTTTGTGCAAAGCTATAAACGCTCCTATAAAAATATAAACAGGGATTTTGTTTGCTCGATAAAAAAGTTTAGATGACAAAGTGCCTGCATATTAGCAAGGCATTTTTTTTATGATATGAGAGGAGAATAATAAACAGGAGGTACAGTCCGATGTCATACTAATCTTGAGGTTTGTTTTATCTTGCCTCATAAAATATTTGTTTGTGTTAAATGCTAAAAGTGCATTTACACAATAGCTTATAATGTTTTACCAATCCATTATAAGTAAAAATTTCCTTTATTGTTGTCACAATTATATTGTAGCAATGATTAGCATCAATAATTCAATGCTTTTTTGTTTGATATAGCAAGAGAGGGGGAAGTTTTATGAATAATAAAACATCTCTTAGTGCGGCTCGTATAATCAAAAAAACAGGCATTCTTGTTGATACTGAAAATTCTGTTATAATTGCAGAAGGAATAAATTTAAGGGTTGAAAACAAGAAAAAACATCTTGTAGGGATAATAGATGTTGAGAACGCACTTATTGAGATAAAACAAGGCAAGACATTTGTAAAAATACCACTTGCGATTAACCAATATTTTATTACGAATAGCGGTGGAATGGATGTTGCTATTATCAGAGTTGATGATAGAAAATATTGCATTTCATATTTGATATAATTATCAACGGTTCCATAGAGTCGGAAAAGACCGGAATATATACAACTTTTTGTTGTATTGTTCTGGTCTTTTTGTTTTATTGAATGTTTGGGAGTATCATAATGAGCGGTTATAATTACACATATCGTTACGGAAATGTAAAACGATATTCCAAACAATCAAATAAAGAAACTCCTACATTTGCGGAGGAAGTAATGCTATTACTTGAGAGTAATGGTATTACTTCAGGTCAGTCTTTTGAAACCTCTATATATTTAGGACGCAATATATACTTGAAATTGAAGAAGGACAAAAACTATATACCGAGTGAAAATGCTGCATACACTATTTGCATTGCATTAAAACTCTCGTTATATGAAACAATGAATTTACTGAATAAAGCAGGGTATAGCATTATGCCAAGAGGAAAAGATGATTTATATAGAGAAGTATTAATAAGAATGATATTAGATCAATTTTCATACATACCTGAATGCAACAAGGAACTTAAAAATTTAGGTTTGCAGGAGCTTGGCTCCATTGAAAGCTAAATAAAATAATATGAAAAGAAAATGTGTGAATATTAATTGAAATATCACGAATGTGTGATGTATTATACGCCTAAATATTCTAAGAATTAAAAAAACTATTCACATCATACTATATATGGTATGTTTTTTGTCACGATTGTGTGATGTGACTTCATTGAATTGAGGTAAAAAATAGTGCAAAATGTAATTGTAATCAATAAGATTACATTGTACCTTGATAAGTGAATGTCCCCCTGTTAGATACATTATTCTTTGATACTATATGTAGAAGATTTTGCATATATGTTGAAGATTATGCATTTGGCGTATGGAATAATGAAATACTTTCAAAGACAATACGAGTGGAGTTTACCTTTGAAAAACAAGTGAGAAGTCTTTGGTTAAAGGAACGGTGCAGGAAGTGTACAAGGACAAATAAAGGTAAGTAATTAATTAAGGAAGTGGTATTATGAAGAAAAGACTTTTGAATATTCAAGAACTGTGCGAATACACCGGTTGGGGTAAGACAAAAGTTCGTGAAATACTAAAAAGACCCGACAGCACATTTACAATTAAAATGGGAAATAGATTATATGCCGATAAGGCAC
>CAMGGL010000177.1 GCA_946055575.1 uncultured Candidatus Melainabacteria bacterium | reverse complement strand
GGTCAATCAAAGAGTAAGTTTAATATAAATAAAATATCTGATTTGGAAGCTAAAGTTATAACATCTTTCAACGACTTTATGTTTGAAAAAATAAAAACTATCCTAAAAGATGCCGATGCTACAGAATTAAAACGCACTAATTTTGATGTTATACACTTAACCTTTATTTTGAAAGAAAAAAATGAACAAAATAACAAGGCGGGAAAATTAATTATTACCCTTCCAAAAGTCCTCTTATCCCCTGAGGCTATTGCTTCTGAAACTTCAAAATTTTCAGAAAATGATTTTCCAAACAGCGAGACACAAGTAAAAGTTCAAATCGGAAAAACAAAATTTTCATTGTATGACATAAAAAATCTTGAAGTCGATGATGTTGTGGTGTTTGAAAATAGCAGCATAAACAACGTAACATTGACGCTTAACGGTACTGAGATACCGGCAAAAATTAATCCAAATATGGATATACTTATACCTGATTATGATGACGGAGGAAATAATATGGCAGATTCACATCAAAATTTATGGGACAGCATTGAAGTCGAAATGAGCGCAGAATTTGATGCCGTAAAAATAACTCTTGGTGAATTAAAAGATATTGAAGAAGGGTTAGTTGTTGACATAACTTCGCTTTATGATAACAATGTTACTCTAAAGGTTGAAAATAAGGTTATTGCAAGCGGTCAGCTTGTTATTGTAAATGACAGGTACGGTGTTAAAATTAACAATGTAGTTACGGATAATAATTCAGCAGCCGTACGTCCTGCTCAAAATCAAGAAATTCCGAACGAAGAAACGGAAGCTTCTTTTGAACCGACTGAACAGGAAAACGAACTTCCACAAGAAGAATCAAACGGTGATGAGGAATTTGATTATAGTGATTTTGAATTGGAAGATGATAATATCTAACAAAATTTAAACGGGGAGCAAACAGACTTATGGGTGGATACATAGCACATTTTACGGTTTATACGATGGCAATGGCAGGTTTAATTTGTTTTGCCGTGTTTGTATATAAAAAAGTTATGGATGGCTCTTTTCGAGGCAATAATTCTAAATATCTTGCAATTGAAGAAACAATGAGTTTGAATCCGAGAAAAACTCTCCATATAGTAAGAGCGGGTAATGAACGATTTTTGATAGCTTCTGATGTTGACAGAACAACTTTGATTTCAAAACTTGATGCAACGTCTTCAAAAGTAAATTCTAACCCTGTGCAGTTTCAAGAATACCTAAGTGAAACTCAGCAAGAGGAAATTTCTGTACAATCTCCTTCAAAACAAAGAGTTCATCTCGAACCTATAAAAACTAAAGCTAAGCATGTATCCAAAGGTATGGACAGGCACGGTAGCGTCAACCCTAATACAAATACAGTTGAGCTTGATTTCAACAAGCCCGCTAATCACGGATATACTACAATGCGAGAAATGGCAAAAAAAATCAATGAATTATAAGGAATAACAAAATGGATGCAATTCAAAACTTAAATCCCGTATTACAATTGTTGATAGTAATGTCGATGTTTTCATTACTACCATTTATGTTTTGTTGTATGACAAGCTTTTTAAGGTTTGTAGTTGTATTTGCAATGTTAAAAACAGCAATGGGAACTCAACAGGTTCCGCCTGCAATTGTAATCATAGGTTTGTCGATAATTTTAACTTTTTACACAATGGGATCGACCTTCCAAAAAATGTATGATATGGGATCTGTTCCTTATCAGAAAAATCAAAATATGGTTATGGCAATTCAAGAGGGTTCAAAACCTTTAAAAGAATTTATGTTGAAGCAAACCAGAGAAAGTGATTTAACATTTTTTGTAGAGTTGGCGCATAAAAATAAGCCGCAATCACCTGATGATATTTCGATTTGGGAAGTTGCTCCAGCATATATTATTAGTGAATTAAAAACTTCATTTGAAATAAGTTTTATAATATTTGTGCCGTTTATTATTTTGGATTTGGTTGTCGCAAATATACTTTTGGCACTTGGTATGTTTATGTTATCACCGACAATTATTTCAATGCCGTTTAAACTTCTGATATTTATAGCTGTAGATGGTTGGGCTTTGATAGTACAGGGACTTGTTTCAAGTTATAACTAAAAGGGAAATTATCGTGGAAATTTTACTTGAATACTTAGCAAAAGGTTTTTTAATAATGCTGGCAATATCAATGCCATGTGTATTGGTTGCGGCAGGAATAGGTTTAGTTGTCGGTATTTTGCAAGCGGTAACTCAAGTTCAGGAACAAACAATTGCGGCTGCGCCAAAAATTTTGGGAGTATTTCTTGTGATTATAATAGGCGGTGTCGGGTTTATTAAACTTTTGACAAATTTATTTCAAGAAGGTATGGTTCTTGCTTTTCAGCAGGTTCCTCAAAGTGAGAATTACGTGCTTGATGCCGATTATCACAAGTATACAACTCCGTTTGAACATGAGATGAAAGACAGATTTAAAAATGTAGACAATATAGATAAAATTATGAAAAATCCGGGTAAAGTACCGTATCTTGATAATTACAATCGGGCAAAATATACAAAAGCCCCGAAAAATGCAATGCCAAAACCTGATTTGGTTGAAACTAAGAAAATGTTAGGACGATAATTTATGGAAAGTGTACTGGTAAATATTGCGCAAATGTTTCCAAAACTAAATACCTACCTAATGGCAGGTGCGCTTGTTTTTGCCAGAATGATAGGCTTTTTTAGGTTTTGTCCGATTTTTAACAGAAAGGACATTCCGACGCTTGTCAAAATTCCTTTTGCATTGATTATTACAGTATTTATTGTACCTTTTTTATCTCCGGAAAAATGTTTGACAGAGTGTGATTCTTTTGCTCTATCTATTTTGTTAAATGTGGTTGTCGGAGCTATGATTGGATATATGGCACAGTTGATTACAATCGCAATAGATTGTGGTGCGGAAATGATTAACATGCAAATGGGTTTATCATCAGCAACTGCACTAGATCCGACTACATCAGCGCAAGTTTCAATTTTGACTAAAATGATTTCTCTTATGGGAATATTGATATTTATTCATTTAGGAGGCATTTACTGGCTATTTAAAGCGCTGGTCAGAAGTTTTGAAATATTTCCGATGTATGCTTCCCATGTCCCGCTTTCTCAGTTGGTCAAGATGGATTTGCTTATTAAGATGTCATCAAACACTTTGTATATGGGATTGCAGATAGCTTCTCCTATTTTGCTTGCAACATTAGCTCAGGATATTATTTTGGGTGTAATTTCTCGTACTGCACCACAAGTCAACGTGTTCCAGCTAAGTTTCTTGTTTAAACCGGTTTTGGGTGCAGCAATTATGGTGTGGATTTTGCCAATGTTTATGAACGTAATTGAAGAATACTTTTTAAGTTTTGCAAATATTATATAATTAAAATTATTTCAGAACTTCAATAACCTTGTAATCTGTCAGGTATGGCAAATGTGC
>CAMGGL010000176.1 GCA_946055575.1 uncultured Candidatus Melainabacteria bacterium | reverse complement strand
GATAATACAAAAGCAAAGTCTGTTCTGGGCTGGGATGCAAAACGTACACTTGAAGACAGCATATGTTCTGCGTATGAATATATTAAAAAATCCCATTAGTAAAATTCTAAAATAGTCATTCGGACAGATATATTTTATCTGTTAATATAATAGAAATATCGGTAATTGTAAGATTTATCTCACTTGTAATAATTATAATCGTTACGGGAGAAAAATCATGAAATCAATTACAAATTTCGACATTCAATATGCACACAGATTTTACAATTTCAAAGGTGAAGCACAATATCTGCACGGACACACGGGGAAACTAACCATTGAAGTTGAAGATTCTATCAATATGGGCGTAAATATGGTATTTCCTTGCGATGAAATTAAAAAAACAGCTTGGAGTATTTTACAAAACTTTGACCATGCAACTGTTTTAAGAGAAGACGACCCGCTATTGCCTGCGATATTGGAAATTTATGCACAACAAAACATAAAAAACGGAGCGCCTCAAAACACAATGAAAGGAGAAGCCTTCAAAACAGAACTTGCAACAGCTTATCCCGATTGTCGTATTGTTGTAACTAAAGAATCAATGACTGTTGAAGGTATGATAAAAATAGTTTATGAATTATTAAAAGACAAATTAAATATATCTAAAATCACCTTTGCAAGCGGTTATAACAAGGCAAGCGAAAATTACAAAATAAGTAAAACCATCGAAAGATGTCCATTATGCGGAATTGCATTAAATGAAAATCAAGTCTGTACAAAATGCGGATATAGAAAAACAACGGAATTATAAATAAACTATCTTACTGATCGGATTCTCTATGCTTATTAATCAGTTTTTCGAAATCTGACGGTTTAACACTTTGGATAAAATCTTTAAATTCTTCTGCTTCTTCTTCATCACGTGCAGAGTCTGTCGAAACAGAACCGTTCATCAGAACATTTGCGGTTACAAAAATCGGAGCCTCAGCACGCATTGCAACTGCAATTGCATCCGAAGGACGTGAATCAATTTCTATCTCATTTTCGCCGTTAGTAAGGAATAATGTAGCATAATAAGTTTCTTTTTCTACATCGTTTATTTCTATTCTATCCAATTTATAACCCGTTTTATCAATAATAGAAATAATCAAATCATGTGTCATTGGACGAGCAACCGAAAGTTTTTCAATTTTTCTGATGATTGCACTTGCTTCTGCGGAACCTATCCAAATAGGCAAAGCCTTTCTGTTTTCCAAATCGTGTAATACAACAATAGGTGAACCTGTTCTTGTATCAAGTGCTATTCCCATAACTTTCATTTCTATCATGATTTATATTTCCTTATAACTGTGTAATTTATTATATTATATCATCAATTTTTGACATGATATCTTTTTGGAGAGTTTTAAGATGAGCTTCAGTATCACTCTCGAAATAAATTCTTAATAAAGGCTCTGTGCCGGAAGGTCTTGCAAGAACCCAACTTGAATCGCCAAAATATATTTTTACTCCGTCTATGAGATTTTTTTCATCGCTTAATGATGAAATTCTATCCAGAATTGTTTTAATCTTATCACGGCTATCAAGTTTTAAGTCTATTCTGTCATTAACAAATGAACAACCTGCAAGAGCTTTGATTTCTTTTTGCAATTCTACAAGCGATTTCCCTGAATAAGCCATAGCCTCAAGAATAAGCAAATTCGCAAGGATGCCGTCTTTTTCGGGGATATGACCTTGTATACTCAAACCACCCGATTCTTCACCACCTATGATACATTCATTATCACGCATTGCCTGACCGACATGCTTGAATCCGACTGCAGTTTCTACGACAGGAACATTCAATAAATCCGCAACTTTGTTGAGTAAAAGACTTGCACCGACGGTTTTAACAAGACAACCCTCCATATTTTTTTCACCTGCAAGGTGTAGTAAAAGAATCGCAATGATTTCATTCGGAGAAACATATTCTCCGTTTTCATTAATCACCCCAAATCTGTCCGAATCCCCGTCATTTGCCAAACCTACGGCATTCCCGTTTTCTTTCACTTTTGCAATCAAATCTTGCAAGAATTTAGGTTTAGGTTCAGGCATTCCCCCGCCAAAATTCGGGTCGTGATACATATGCAAGGATTCGTAAGGAATATCGTGTTTTTCAAGTAATTTATCAAAATAGCCGATACTTGCGGCGTATAATCCGTCAAAAATAATAGTTGTATCAAGTTCTTTTATTGAGTCAAAATCAATGATACTTTCAATATGTTTATAATATTCTTCTTCAAAGTTTTCAACGGTTATTTGTTTAGGCTGTGCATTCGTCGAGAACTCTTTATCAATATCAGATACTATTTCATCCGTAATTTCCTGAGTTGCAGGCCCCGCATAGTCAGGAATAAATTTTATTCCCAGATATTCAGGCGGATTGTGTGACGCTGTGAACATTATTGCGCAAGAGTTCCCGGCTTTTGCACAAAACGCAAGCACGGGAGTCGGAATAACACGGCTTGAATAATAAACATCAAACCCTTTTTGTGCGAGAATATCGGCACATTGTTTTGAAAAAACATCAGCCATATTTCTCGGATCATACCCTATTATTATTTTTTTAGTTATTCCGTAATTATCAAAAACGTATTTAGCTATAGCGTTTGACACACGAGAAACATTTTCTTCGGTAAAATCTTTACCGACGACCGCTCTCCAACCGTCTGTTCCGAATTTTATATCTGTCATTAGTTTGTCCTTATATTATTGATTGCAAATAGATTATAACACAAGTAATAAATAGGTTTAATGAGTGAATATTAAAATCCTCTCCAAAAGAAGGTTTTGAGAGAGGATAGAAATTCTGTTTTAATTTTACAAAAAGTTGATTGCTATGCCGCAGGTTCTTCCGCCTTAGGTTCAAGGTTTAGACTCGGGTTTGGGTTTTGACTCGGGTTTGGGTTTTGACTCGGGTTTGGGTTTGAACTTGGGTTTTTGTCAGGTGGATTGAGTCTGCCTTGTTGGTTTTGAAGTGCCTTGTCAACACCTTCTTGAGTTTGTTGTGTAACCTGTGTATATTGAGCATCTCCTTCAGCATAACCGGCAGTAACTTCTTCGGTAAATCCACCTTGTGCTTCAATATTTTCGTTAAGGGAAGCAACATATTCAGCCATTTGATTGCCTGCATTTCCTGCATTACCCTCTTGCTTAGCACTAGCAGACATTTTAGATGCAGCTACCAGAAAAGCCGCACCTGCAACACCCATCATAACCTTTGCAGGTATGTTACTACCTAAATCAGGGAAAATTGGAGCTAACTTTGGAAACATTCCAACTACAGCACCAATACAGTAAAGACCACATAAACCTAAAAGTGTAGCATTAACCATAGCAACTATTTTTAAAGAGTTTCCTTGTTTTAAGAAATCCGCTACCGTTGCACCTGATTCTGCAACTCCGATTGATTCATTATAATTACCGGTATAGGTTT
>CAMGGL010000175.1 GCA_946055575.1 uncultured Candidatus Melainabacteria bacterium | reverse complement strand
TCTAAGCTACTATAACGTTCGCAATATAAATCACCGAAATCCTCACCATTCGTATGATCGAAAATCATAGTTTCCCAATAAATAGGTTTATCGTTAAAGAATGAGTGATCTATACCTAAATCGACAGTAGACATGAAATATCGTCTATCACCTAATTCAAAATAGTCTTGTTTAATAATGCGATTGTTCGGATCAAAGTCCTCGCGATAACCTAATTTACGCATAGCGGATTTCATTTTAAATTCTTCTAAGCTGATAATATTATTTTTCATCTTTAATTCCTCGAATTTGCATATTTACTTCATATTCGTTATCGTATTCAGCATCGATAACATCTAAAATATGTTCTAATATACGAGTATAATAGTCTTTATCCTCATTCTTATCCATTGTAATAACCACTGATGTAGTTTCAGGTTTATCTTTATATGAATGGTGATAGACGTTACCTGATGTAGCAAAAACAAAACAATCAGGTGAATTTTGAAGCTCTTTTGTGTTTAACGCTAACCCCATACAATATCCTAATTTTTCAATATCATCTTTTGAAGTTTCATGGATCACACTAATCGGTGCTGGAGCTTTATCAAATAGTTTAAATAATCTTTCAACACCATCAGGGTGCTCTTTCAATACTCGTTCCGCGTAAGCTCTTTCAATTACACAACAATATATTTTTTGCATATTTTATCCCTCATTTCCTGTTTATATTAATTATAACATAAAATAAAAAAAGCCCCTATTTCTCGGAGCTAATTTTTTGAAACATAAGGTCTATTGCGGTTAGTTTTTGAAGTAAATCGTCGCCAATATCATTTATAGTAAAGGCAAGATCAGCGCCACCCTCATTTTCGTAAAAGGTATATACGAACGCGACATATTCAGCTACACCATCTAACACATCAATGATATTTTGTTTAATAACTTTATATTTATCGCCATCAGGTATATTTGCATCATCGTTTAAATATTCAATATAGGTATCTTTATAGTTGGACCATTCGATAAAATAATCAAGAATGTCTTTTGGAACGTTAGTGTTATTTTCTATTTTAGCGACTAGAACATTACTTTTATTATCCTTGAAATTAGTAATTAATTTATGAACGTTACTATTTAATACTAGGTAGTAATCTTTAAAATTATTTATAACATCTTCTTCCTGTTGCTGGATCATAGCTTCCACGACTTCATTTTGATATTGTTCAAGTTTCACAGTTTGATCGTGCTGGATTAAAAAGTATGCTGTTAGAATTGCTGAAACAATTACAATAAACGTACAAGCTAATAAAATAATCTTATTTCTCACAATAACTCAATCCCCTTTACAAAGTCATCATCTAGTAAATAATCTTTCTCAATAACTTCATCTGATTCGATTATATCACTTTCCATTGCATTAACTGTCGCTTGTCGTCGATACTCTAATAATTCATTAAGATCATTTAAAAGTTCAATCGCATCAACTTTAGGTAAAGGATTTTCACGCTTGTAATATTCCCAATAATCTTCTTTAGTCAGTTCGCCATATACAGCTTTATTAAATCCATTTTTAATTTGATTCCAAATCGTCATAATATCAACCCCTTTATATAGTTAATATATTCTATGCGAATAGACTCAATAAAAGCACTATTTTTTATCTATGTCGAAAAATATTGAATGTTGTAATTATTTATGATATGATGTGGATAAGTTAATTATTCGTTTAAATACGAAAAAACCCCAGCTTGCTAACGCCAATCAGAAAGCTGAGGTTTAAGTTACAAAATAGAACCACATCATTATCTTACAACGGATGATCCATTTTGTAAACAGTAAGATTTTGGTTAATGCTAACTAATCGGCAGATAGTAGTTAGATAAAGTTGGATTGAGGTTTTACTTAGCCTTGTAACTGTCACGAAAATAAAGTAAGTGTAGGGGCTAAGGTGTTTATGCTTCGCTTTTGACCTTTCAAACTCAATAGATCATCCAGTTGTAAAGCCCTGACTTCACATGGTGATTACGACCATACTGGAAACGGTAGGGGAGGGGTAATCCAGTGTGCTTATGCACGGGCTACTCACTCAAAGTAAATATAAGATAGCGAGTAACGTTGCAGAGCTTACAAGCTATAACGAACAGCCTAAGGGCTGTTTTATTATTTTTATGAGATCATGGACTGGACGATGATCTTCTGAGAGTGAGGTTTCCAAATCACGACACGATTTTGAAACTTTAGCGAGTTTCAGGGACAGGAATCCAATCACAACACTGTAACTTCGTTACGTGTGGATAAAATAAGAAATATAAAGGTGAATTGTATACTATGAGTAAGAAGAAAAATAGAGTAAAACTAAATGATATGATAAATTATGAAGCAACCGCGAAACAAATTAAATATATAGAAGATTTATGTAAAAATAACGGCTATGAATTTTATAACAAAAATATTAATATGAAACACGCTGGTTCAATTATAGCTTTTTTAGCTAAAGATAAAGTTCAGCCACATTATTTATTTGATTATATCCGTTACGAATAACTTTTAATAAAAGCACAAAAAACACCTCACTGGACGTTAAGGTGTTTAGAGATAAATTAAACAAAAAAGAAAGTTCAACTTGCGTTGACTAATCGTAAAAAATTGTTTTTTTTTCAAAGGAGTTGTTTTATAAAATACTGAAAAATGAACGAACTTATTTGTGATTTCGTAAATAATCGTTAATCAATATTAATTCATATACGATATTCAATAAGATTAATCCGAGTAGAACATCCATTTTTATCGTACCTTGAAATATTGCTTCAACAATCAATAACGTTACCACAATATACACAAAAACTTTTCTACGGTCAAAGTAGGTCACATTAATCACCTCATGATAATTATATCATGTTAGTGATAGTGTGCATGGCTCTTAGCACGACGAATGATCCATGCCTTAAATTCTTCGTCGGTGCTCACACGTAACACAGCTTTACGCATTAAATGATTTTTTGGATAAATTTGTTCTAATGCGAGGTGAATACACATTTTAGCATTGTGTAAATTAACATTTCCGTAACGATCTGTACGTCGCTTGAAATGTGCGTGATTGGAATATTCCCCCAAAGTATTCACAACCACTAAGTCACTACCCGTATCGACAATGATATACCCACGTCGATCATATACTATGTTTCTCATTGAATTACTTCCCCACCCAAGTAATATTTTATCATGTGATAAATACTCACCCGAACAAGAAAGTAAAAAATATAAAAAAAAGAACAGTGTATGGAAAGATTATTTTAGAGTTTACTGTTCTTTTTTATGAAGTTATTGTTCTAATACCGAAAACGGATGAATGTGAAAATTTAATTTTGGTTTGTTTTCGTTTTGAAATTGTTGTGTCTGCTATCGACAAAACTATAATACCATTTTTCACCACAAAATGTAAATTCAAAATTTAAAAGAAAGAAAAAAAGTGTATA
>CAMGGL010000174.1 GCA_946055575.1 uncultured Candidatus Melainabacteria bacterium | reverse complement strand
AAACCTTAAAAATTATTAAAATTATCTTGTATATTTTAAAAAGGATATTTGAAAATGAGTGAAAAAAAATATTTTGCGTATTTGAGTTTTATTTTAGGATTAATGTATGCTGTACCATTTGGTATCATATTTATACCAATGATGAAGAATTACCAAATAAATAATGTCGAACATTTTTTATTCATTATGTTTAATATAATATTATCATTGTTATGTGGTCCAATGATTATGCTTTTTATAAAATTTTACCGTGGCAAAAATTTTTATACAATTTTGGATGCAATAATTAATCTATGTTTTTTCAGAAATATTCCAAAAGCTATTGAATTATGCAATGCCTCACTTGAACAACTTAAAAATACCAACCCTCAATCCAAATTCCAAGAAAAACAGATAAAAGAAAATACAAAAATTTGTTATTATGGTTTAATGGTTTGTTATGCAAAACTTAGAGATAATCAAACCGCTCAAAAATACCTTGAAAAATATTTGGAATTTATTCCTGACAAAAATAGAGAAAAGACAAGAAATTATTTGTACAAAATATATCCATTAGATAAGATTTTCCCCGAAGAAAGTTATGAAAAAAAGGTTGTAAAAACCGGTATAAAAGTGTTAATTATAACTGTCATTTTTTCTTGTCTGTTTTGTCTATTTAGGAGCTATTTTTATCCGTATCCGAGAATAGCAATTGTAGCAGAAACAGATAATATTCAAACCGCAAATGAAATTCAGGAACTAATCGGACAAGATGTTGAGACAATACGAATTAAAGACGGTGTAAAGTATCAAATAGCAATTTTTGATGAATCTCTTGATGTCGTACAAAGGAAATCAATTGAACTGGCTGATAGTCATTTATTTGATGAAAATATTTCATTGCGTTCAAATTCTGCTTATATCTATAAACATATCAAAAGAGCAGAAAAAGAAATGAGTAAATATTTTTCAAAAGCTATAAGTAAACTTGAACCCGTCAAAAGTAGTAAAGTTGAAATAACTATAGGCAAATGCTCTTTTAAAGCAAAAAAATGTGACCCGAGTTTTGCAAATATTGAAATTAATGCTTTTGAAAATGCAGATAAGGAAAATATCACAAGAATTGTACAAAATTTACTTTTAGGAACTGTTCCAAATTTGTCAAAAGAAAATATCAAAATAAAATTTAACCTAAAAAACGATTGTAAAAATGATGTGTGCAAAACTTGCCCAACGCCATATCCGATAAGTCTAACTCATTATTATGAATTAGCAAGAGAATATTATCAAATTGGTAACTTTGAAAAAGCTCGGCAACTACTTTTAGAGGCTGACAAAAGAAATCATACTTACAAAACTTCTATTGAAAGTTTGGATAAAATGCAAAAATTAAACAATGCAATCGAAAAAAATCCAAAGGATTACAACCTGTATATTCAAAGAGGTGATCTGAAAAACATTCCCGAATGGAGTATGTTTTCTTTGGAACAAAATATTACATCTGATTTTTACGGTGCGATAAAGGATTATGAAAAAGCATTGGAACTTAACCCTAAAGCTGATTCTGTGTACGCAAAACTAGCTTTTGCATACACAGAATGCGGGTATCAAAAATGCAAAGGTTGCAAATTAGAAAAAGATAAAAATGACTACATAAAAGCCGTACAAAATTATGAAAAAGCCCTGAAATATAGCTATAATAAAGGTGACATTCACGAATTAGATTATATGTATTCTCAACTGGGTGAAATTTATGCTATTCATTTAAATGCTCCTCAAAAGGCTATTGAATATTATTCTAAAATTAGTGATATTTATGCAGAACAAGAACAAAAAATACCTTATCCTGACGGATTTTTTAAGACGTACTCAAATTATCCGATTAAAGCAATTAGCCTCGCAAATTTATATGCTCAAATCGGGGATTACGATAAAGCAATAGATTTATTAGATGATACAATTACAAAAAGTAAATCTAACGACACTATACAAGAGGCAAATAATTTAAAATTCTTATACTTATGGAAATCAAAACAGTATAAAAAATCTCTTAAACAAGCTGATAATTGTTCTGTTTGGCTTTGTAAATTGATAGGTATAGTTTTTTAATTTAGTGGAAATTTAGTTAAGTTTATTTTATAATCCGAATATGAAGAAATTATTATTAACACTAATTATTTTAAACATATCACTTACTGCGCCGGTTTATGCTTTTGATATGTCTTGGAAAAAACACAAGACTCAAGAAGAACAAGTTGTCAGTCAGGTTTCTGAGCAAGCAAAAGTGCTATATGCACAAAATGAAATTGATGAAGCTTTAAAACTCTTACAAGGCAAACCGGAGATTGACAGAACCGCAGAAGATTGGTTGCTTATCGGTAATATTCTTCAAGATAAAGAAAAAATTGATGAAGCTATTTATATGTTTAAAAAGTCAATCGAAACAGATCCGAAATATTACAAAGCTCATTATAATCTCGGATATATTTATATGATTAAAGAAATGCCAAATATGGCACTTTCAGAATTTAAAAAAGCTGTCAAATACAAAAATGATTTTGCTTATGGATATTACAATATGGGATGCGCTTACCTCAAGTTAAAACAGTACGGCAATGCCCGTTATAACTTTTTCAGAGCAATTGATATAAAAGGTGATGAACCTATGTTTTACTACAACCTTTCCTATACATTCAAACAACAAGGGAAAACAAAACAAGCTCAAACTTATCTTGATTTATATAATAAATTAATTGAACGGGGGCAACAATAAAATATGCTAACTCAATATAAAGGTATAATTTTTGATTTCAACGGAACATTATTTTGGGATTCACACCTTCACAAACAAACTTGGCGTCAATATTCAAAAATTTTGCGCGGAACCGAATTTTCTGATGAAGAAATGGTTAAATATATGTTCGGAAGAACTAATGAGCAAATTATAAAATATGCAATCGGGAAACAACCAACTCCTGATATGGTAGAAAAATACGGTCAAGAAAAAGAAGCTCTCTACAGACAAATGGCAAAAAGTGATACCCAAAACTTTCATTTGGCAAAAGGTGCTGTCGAGTTTCTAAATTTTTTAAAAGAAAATAATATTCCACGAACTATTGCAACAATGTCAGATAAAATAAATGTTGACTTTTTCTTTGAAAGTTTCAATCTTGAAAATTGGTTTGATATTGAAAAAGTAGTATACGCGAACGGTATTATTCCCGGCAAACCGGCACCGGATATATATGAAATAGCTACCAAAAATCTGGACTTAACCCCACAAGATTGTATTGTTGTTGAAGACGCAATTTCAGGTATCGAATCCGCAAGAGCTGCAAACATTGGTAAAATCATCGCAATATGTTCAGAAGAATCTCCTGAACTTTATCAATCAATACCTTGCGTAAGTTCTATAATAAAAGACTTTACCGAAATTGATAAAAATTTATTCAATATAAAAATATTAAAATAAACTTTTCATAACA
>CAMGGL010000173.1 GCA_946055575.1 uncultured Candidatus Melainabacteria bacterium | reverse complement strand
TTTTATTAATTTTCAAGTTTTTTACTACAATCATAATATTTTTGTAACATTAGTTCACAAAAGCGTATTTGACAGAGTGGTATATCTCAGATAAACTACAAGAATGGAAGTAAATGTTATCGGTGCAGGTCTTGCAGGCTCAGAGGCGGCTTTACAACTTGCCAAAAGGGATATTAAAGTTAATTTATACGAAATGCGCCCAAAAGTTACAACAGGTGCTCATACAACAGAAAATTGCGCCGAATTTGTCTGTTCAAACAGTTTAGGCTCATACGATATTACAAACGGAAGCGGACTATTAAAGCATGAAATGGAATTGCTTGGCGGAGAACTCATCGAAATTGCAAAAGCATGCCAAGTTCCGGCAGGTAACGCACTGGCGATAGACAGGCACAAATTTTCACAAACGGTAACCGCTAAAATTGAACAAAATCCAAACATAACATTGATAAGGCAAGAGATTACGGAAATTCCAAACTCTCCGACAATAATAGCATCGGGGCCTTTGACAAGTTCAAAATTCGCCGAAAGCATTAAACAATTTACCAAAAGCGAATACTTACATTTCTTTGACGCAATTGCACCAATCGTTGAGCTTGACAGCATAAACTTTGATATAGCATTTTGGGCAAGCCGTTATGATAAAGGGGAAGCCTCTTATATAAATTGTCCGATGAATAAAGAGCAGTATGAAAAATTCTACGAAATTCTAACCCATGCTCCAAAAATTGAGCAGCATGACTTTGAAAAAGGTGCCAAATTTTTTGAAAGTTGCCTTCCGATTGAAGTTTTGGCATCAAGAGGGGTAGACACCTTGCGATTTGGACCGATGAAACCTGTCGGACTGATAGATAAAAGAACAGGTGAGAAAAACTATGCCGTTGTTCAATTACGTCAGGATAATTCTGCAAAAACCCTGTTTAACCTTGTAGGGTTTCAAACAAATCTCAGATGGGGTGCTCAAAAAGAACTGTTACAAGCAATTCCCGGCTTGGAAAATGTCAACATCGTCAGATACGGCGTGATGCACAGAAATACGTTTATAAATTCGCCTAAATTACTGCATCCGACACTACAAACCCGAAACAGAAATGATTTATTCTTCGCCGGACAAATTACCGGAACCGAAGGATACACAGAATCAATTGCATCAGGATTGCTTGCAGGTATTAATATGGCAAAATTGCTCAACAATGAAATTTTACTGGAACTTCCAAAAGATACAATGCTTGGAGCTTTAACTCACTATATAACTAACCCTGAACATGAGAACTTCCAACCGATAAATTCAAACTGGGGAATTGTTCCGCCGGTAGAATTACCTAAAAAAGAACGAAAAAACAAAAAATTAAAAGGTGAGTTGATGTCAAACAGGGCTCTGACTTCACTCAATAATTATTTACAAAAATAGATAAAAGCGCCTAGAATATAAATATTCGAGGCGCTTGAATTTGTATTGGTTCAAATTAGAACATCAAACCTGCTTCTCTTGCAGCGTCAGCTAATGCTGCTACACGACCGTGATATAAGAATCCTCCACGATCAAATACAACACATTCAATGCCTGCTTTTTTAGCTTTTTTAGCAATTGCTTCACCAACAACTTTTGCAGCTTCAATATTACCACCATGTGATAATTTTTCTTTCAATTCTTTATCGTTTGAAGAAGCTGCAGCTAAAGTTACATGATTGTCATCATCAATAAGCTGTGCATAGATATGTTTTGTACTTCTGTATACTGCAAGTCTAGGAAATTCAGCAGTACCTGCCAATTTAACCCTGATTGATCTGTGTCTTTTTTGAACTAACGGTTTTCTTTCTTTTTGTTTAATCATTGTTTTATCCTTTCGTTTTACCCAAACCTTCTTGAAAAACCACTTCAAGGGTTTATACGGGCTTTATACATTATTTCTTACCAGCTTTACCAGCTTTACGTCTGATATATTCGCCTTCGTATTTAATACCTTTTCCTTTATATACTTCAGGCGGACGTTTTGATCTGATTAACGCTGCGATATCGCCAACCATTTGTTTGTTAGAACCTTTTACGGTAATTTTAGTGTTAGCTTCAACTGAAATAGTAATTCCTGCCGGAGGAACGATATCAACAGGGTGAGAATAACCCAAAGCCATATTCAAAGTTGTACCCTGCATTTGTGCTCTGTAACCTACACCATTGATTTCCAGTTTTTTAACAAAGCCATCTTTTACACCTTGAACGGCATTTGCAACCAAAGTTCTTGACAAACCGTACAAAGCGTCAGTTTCTCTTGAAGTACCGACTTTTGATAATACAACGTGGTTATCTTCAATAGCAACTGCGATTTCAGGACGAACATTTACAACTTCTGTACCCAAAGGTCCTTTAGCTGTAACAACTTGTCCTTCGATTTTAACCTCAACACCTTGAGGAATTTCTATCGGTTTTTTACCAATTCTTGACATTTTTAATTTCTCCTTGTGGTATATCTTCTACTTTGCCGAATTTTTCTACCAATTATATTCGGCTCTTTACAGTGTAAAACGTGAGTTTTACACAAACTGATTTCTAGTATACGTAGCAAAGAACTTCGCCGCCGACATTTTCTTTTCTTGCTTTTCTGTCAGTCAACAAGCCTTTCGGGGTTGAAACGATAGCTACACCCATACCGCCTAAAACTTTTTGTAAGTTCTTAGCCTTTGAGTAATGACGTAAACCAGGTTTAGAAATTCTTTCTAATTTTGTGATAACAGGTTTTCCGTTTGCTTCATATTTCAAAGTGATTGAAATAACTTTGAATTTACCAACTTCTTTAACTTCGTAATCAGCAATATAACCTTCTTCTTTCAAAAGTTTTGCCAATTCGATTTTCAATTTTGAAGCAGGAATTTCTACTGAAGCATGTGAAACCATGTTAGCATTTCTGATTCTTGTTAGCATATCTGCTATTGGATCTGTATTCATTTGTTTTCTCCTTTAGACCTGCGCAGCAATCCCGCGCGGTTTCTTTATGTACTCGTCTCTTACCAAATTAATCGTTGCTTCACTCAAGATTTGCAAATATTTACAAGATAAACTTAACACAAATGCGTCGATTATCTTTTTTGCCACCTGCCGGAAGCTTACTTTGGCAGTCAGACATAAGTTATACTACAATAAAATCTTTCATTTTGCAAGCAAACTACTATCGGGAGGTTTAACAAATTGTAATAATAGCGTAATCGGTATAAAAGTATGCTATACTGAAATTAACTGTTATTATCTAAGATTAGGGGAGAATATGAAAAAAATACTTATTGTTGATGATGAACAAGATATCGTTGAAAGTATTAAATTTGTATTGGAAAATTGCAACTATACATGCTACTGCGCATATAACGGAGAAGACGGGTTAAAATTAGCAAGAGAAATCGTACCTGATTTAATCATCTTAGATGTTATGATGCCGCGAATTAACGGATTTAAAATCAGCAGACTGCTTAAATTTGATAACAAGTACAAAAATATACCAATTTTAA
>CAMGGL010000172.1 GCA_946055575.1 uncultured Candidatus Melainabacteria bacterium | reverse complement strand
TTAAATAAATCCAAATAGTAAAACTCCCTTGCAGTATGATACTGCAAGGGAGTTAGTTATTTATGACAGCGAAATAATATTTTTGAACTGTAGCATCGCACCGAATTAAATAAAGTGATTACTGATGAATATAAGCAATCAATATTCTCTGCAAACGGTAACCGTGCTTTATCCTCGGTGGCGGATTAGTGCTTGGGTTGTGAATTAGACTTTAAAAATTATAAGTGTTTTTATCCAAATCAATAGTTACTGTTGTGCCATCGGAATAAGTGGCTTTCTGCTGACGGTAGGAGCCTAAAAACTCGTGCTTAACCATTTCCTTGTTATAGAGCCTTGCCTGTAAATCGCAAAGAGGCTTAACACGGGCAATTTCTTTTTTGAGGCTTTCATCATCAAGAAGCTCTGTATCAGCGGTACGGCTATCTGTTCCCACCTTACTTAAACCTGTGCCAAAGCAATGCAAATACGGCATTCCTGCACACAATGCGCAGTACAAATCGCCATCGTCGCCCTTTGGAATACCCCAGTTATTAAACCAGTTCCACGGCACCATAATGCAATCGTGAAAAACAAGATTACCCAAAGGAATAGGTATTCCCACTGCCTGACCGTTTTCCTGCGGTCTTAATGTGAATGGGCCGTGATGAACAAGCGCAAGATGATTTAAAAGCTACATTGCAGTCTCTTCCGAGGACATAATAAAGCCCTTGTCATTGAGATAATCAAAGCAATCTGCACGGTGCTTTATGCTCTGCTCTCTTGTTACTTTATGCTCGGGATTAAAGCACTCGTCGCCGCTCATAACCGAGAAGACATCAAGAGATGCACGGCGAGGATATTGTAACCAAAAGCAATGCTAACTGGGTTAAGGATTTCATTTATCGCTTTGCAACCTATCAGGTGCCCTGTCATTTTCTAAATGCACACAAGCGGCTTGCAATAAACGGCAAAGGAAATAATAAATATTGCAAGTTTTCAGACGGAATCGTTTCATATTCAAAGGGCAGAAGAATCACGCAAAACGGAAAAATCATCAAAGACGGCGACACGCTTTTTCTTCCCTTTTTTCACAAAGAAAGCACCTACATTGCATACAGTAAAAACGGCGATTGCCGTGATTGGAGCATTTTTGAAAAGGATAAAACAAAGGCAGATGTTTACAAAATTACAGAAAACGGAAATGAATTTGTTAGGGAAATACCGATTAATAAAGGTAAACTGCATATAAACCTGCCGGAACAAATTGCATACTTAATTATTCTAAAATAAGCATAGTTAAACACCTTTGGAATATGTAAATGTTTACTGTGCACAATAATATTTTAACATATACAACAATTCAATTATTTAGAAAAGCTGATGAAGAGAAACAATTACTCCGCTTTAAAGAATAACAGAGTTTGGCAGAGGTATATGGACCTCACGAAATACTTGCAAAATCATAGATTTTGAGTATTTCGGAGAACCTTGGCGTTCGCAGGCTTTGCCTGCTCGGCTAAACGATTCTTCGAATCCTTATCTTCTTCTATCGAAGAAAAAAACAGACATCCGTATGGATGTCTGTTTTCTCTTGGCAGAGAATTCAAAAGTGAATCCGAACATTTTTTAATTTTAGACAAGGAGAGCTTCAAAGCATTCTCCTTGTAGTTTAAGTAAAATATTGCGTCATCGTCATACAAAACTACTGCATTAACAAAATAATTTATCAGTGCTTTGCGCTGATTGTGGTCAGTCAAATCTGCCACCTTTGACTTTTCAAAAAATTCCTTGTATTGCTCACGAGTGTATTTCGGTTTTGCAATCTGCTCCTTTGCGATTTCGATTTCAATATCCTTTTTCTTTCCCTCAAGCTCTTTTATACACCGTTCCTTCAACTTGCTTAGATAAATTGTAAGAGCCAAGATTTGTTGCAACAAAGGAGCCTTTGAATTTATCGCCGACAATTTTATTAACAGTAAAAGTACAATTTGGTTTATATCCCCAATTGGCAGTCGTTGAGCCGGTATACCGACAATATACATTGTCTGAATCATCAGCATAAACTGTTAATGGAATAATACTTAACATCAAGATTACAGACAAAGTAATACTTAAAAACTTTTTCATATTCTCTCACCATCTTTAAATTAAATGTTTTTCTTGTTTTAACAATTCAATTTGCTTGTATTTCAAGAAATATCCTTTATGTGAATAAATATTATTTTCAGTGATCTTATCATCAACAATATAAACAATTGGTTTTCTGTTAAAATTAAAATATTTACATATTTTATCCTGCAAATCACTTTTGATTTTAGTTGCTGCTTCTGTATCGTCAATATAAGGAGATATATCATTTACTGAATAATAAACAACAAAATCATTGTTGTAATCTTTTAATATAAAATCTAAAAGATTACATGTTTGATTTTCTTGTATAAGTTCAGATGAACTGTTATTTTCTGTTTGAAAACAATAAATACTTTCAGAATGAATTTCTATTTTGGAAATATGACTGTCAATATTTTTTTGCAAGTACTCAACCGACCAATTATATATTTGTGTTAATTGAAAATCATCATAATATTTACCGTCAATATAATCGACATAAAAATTGTTATTCCTATACTTGATTTTCCATTTCGAATTAACCTTCTCAAAATCAAAAATGTTGGAAGAGTGATTACTTTCATTACGAAAATACGGTGGTACAAAATAAACTGATTTAATTTCATTTTTTTCTAAATTGTATTTTTTAGAAAGATATGATTTAGGCATTTGCAATATTGCAGAATATATTAAAGCTAATGCAATTACTATAATTAGTATTGCTAAAATGAATTTTTTACTCTTTTTCAAGTATAACACCCCCTATATTAGTACTATATCACAAAACTAATTAGAATAAAAGTACAAAATTGAATACTATTTAAAGAGGTTTGCCCCAAATGTCAGGGCAAACCTCTGCTAAAGTTGTGTCTCTATTTTTCATCAATAATCGCATCTCGCAAATGAGCGAATGTACTTTGAGTTTTGAGTTGTGTTTCATGTTTATCAAGTTCTTGCTTAACAGCATTTAAAATAGCAACGCTAACAGGCGGTGCAGAACTTTCACTATATTCACCCGGAGGTGCATAGGATACTGTGCAATTTGATGACGAAGAATATAAAAGCTTATTATTCAATCGGATTCAAACTGAATGCAGGTCTCATATATTCTATTGCTTCCTGTTATATACATTCATTGATAATATTTGATATATCGTCATTTATACAGATGGATTTATGCCGTATTTCATGCGGACAGACGGGCGTTTCGATAATTTCTTGGCATTAAAAATCCCTCCTGATGTATATCCTACATCAAGAGGGTTCTTTTTTCTATTGTCCATTTTTTACGGACTTGTTCAAATCGAATTCCATCCTTTTTGTATGTCTTATCACTTTTAGGCTTGTATGAGAATTTTAAGAAATGTTTTTTAAAATCTTTGATTTCTTAACAGTGCTTACGGTTGCCTGAAT
>CAMGGL010000171.1 GCA_946055575.1 uncultured Candidatus Melainabacteria bacterium | reverse complement strand
TACTGTTTATTTGCAACAGATTTTTTACTTGTTTTTTATCTATAAACAACCATTAAAATTACAAATTTTGATGCAACACTTTATTTATTAAAAATTAGTGCTATAATATAGATAAATGTGTTACGAGGTTAATTTATATGAATGATTTAACACACTGTGGAACAATTGAAATAGCCACAGAAAGATTATATTTAAAGAGAATAGAGAAATGTGATGCTACAAGTATGCATTCGAATTTTGCCAGCGACGACAGAGTATCACAATATATGTCATGGGAGAGCTTTAAGACAGTAGAAGATGTTGAGAAGTGGATTGACGAGTGGCAAGAAGAATATAAAAAAGATGATACATACTATTGGGGTATATATTTAAAACCATCAAATGAGATTATCGGTACAGTATATCTTTTGACAGAGGATAGTATTGCAAAGGTAGGAAGTCTTTCATATTGTATTGGCTATAATTATTGGGGCAATGGATATACTTGCGAAGCTGTAAAAGCTATTATCAATTTTGCCTTTACCAATATTGGTTATAACCGTGTTGAAGCTTATCATGCTAAAAGCAATACACAATCTGCAAGAGTAATGCAAAAAGTGGGTATGAAATTAGATGGCACATTAAGGCAAAGGTGTAAAACATTTAATGGATTTGAAGATTGTATTTATTATTCTATACTAAATGAAGGATATTAAAATGACAAAACAAGAAATGATGACAATAGTTTATAATCAACTCGCTATTGATTATAATTGTAAACCAGAAGATTTTTATAAGGATGGTGTGATATTTACAATAGCTGAAAAGCATGAGGGTAGACGAGAAATGCCTTTTATTACTCCTCGTCTTGAAATTATCACAATGGGCAAAGGCACTATTGTAAATGTTTCAAAAAATATAATGTCATTTGCAAAAAGAAAATTTGAAGGTAAATCAAGTTATGAGATTTTAACTATCAAATTTGTATATGGTGTTAATCCATACTATTTACCCGATGTTGAAAATCTAAAAGAAATCGAAAACAAATCATTTAGATTTGAATTGATTGATAGCAATATTCAATTATTATATAGCAATAAAGATTTCCAAAATGCTTTACAATATGACATTGATAGTAAAAGACCCGAGGTTCTTGCTGCTGTTGCTTATGATGAAGAAAAAATAGTCGGAATTTCTTGTGCAAGTGCCGATAGCAAAACTATGTGGCAAATAGGTGTAGATGTTTTGCCTGAGTATCGTGGTAATGGTATTGCTGTTAAGCTCGTAAATATGCTTACTATTGAAACGCTTAATCGTGGCATTGTTCCATATTATACAACTGATTGTGCAAACATTAATTCACAAAAGGTTGCTATTAAGAGTGGCTATATTCCTGCTTGGACACATTGTTTTAAGACGAGATTACCAAAAATTTATAGATAATTAAGCGATTAAAGGAAAATATGAGAAATACAAATAAAAGAACTATACTCCAACCAGGCATGAGTGTGTTGATTACGCATTTTGAAAAAATAAAAATCAATTTGTTATGTGTTGAAAAAAGGGGAACTTTATATGTTAATTAATGATATTCTTGATAAAGCCAATCAAAGGCATTTTAATCATGATTTTTCAGAGAAATGTGAAAATTGTAGTTATAGGGAGAATTGTCCTCATAATTGTGGAACTTGTTTATGTCGTGTTCATTTTTCCAATGATGAAAACAGAGAATATGACTGCCCAAACATGGCGGATTTTTATGTGTGTAAATATTCGTACAGATATACATCAGAATTAATTCACCTATTATCATGTTTAGAAAGTTTAAAGAGTAGAAATTTTATAAAAGTCATTTCACTTGGTTGTGGCCCATCCACAGATTTAATGGCGTTAGATTATCTGCATGAAAATGGCATTTATTCTTTTGAAAGATTAGAATACAGAGGTGTAGATTATAGTGAGAGTGTTTGGAAAAATATATACAATGATATAGATAGTTGGGGTAAAGAGGGGTTCAGCGTTAAAAGGTATTTTGGAGATGTTTGCACTCTAACTTTTAATAAAGGTGCTTGGATTCCTGACTTAATTGTGCTACAATATGTTTTGTCGGATATGACAAAACACTCCTCAAAAAATGATATTGAAAATTTTATAGAAGAATTGGCTAGATTTATTGATGATAAATTATTGCCCAATTCTTATATATTGTTAAACGACATAAATCTTAGTGTTACATATGGTGGCGGGAGAGAATACTATGATTTATTATTTTCTAAACTTAAAACTTGTGAAATGGTTTGTGGAAGATTTCATGATGATAATAATGCATCAGGAGGATATCGTTATGGACAATGTAGTTGGAACGAGATGCCGTCAAATAAAAACTTTTTTTCCTGGGATTATAATTGGAATGTTAAATATAGTCCTTTTAATACATGTGCAAGTGCATTTATGATTATAAAAAAGGTAAGAAAAAATGATAATTAGTGCGAGTAGAAGAACGGATATACCTTCATATTATTCAGATTGGTTTTTTAACAGATTAAAAGAAGGATATGTTTACACAAGAAATCCAATGAACATCCATAAAATAAGTGATATTCCATTAACATTAGATGTAGTGGATGGAATTGTGCTTTGGACAAAGAACCCAACTCCAATGCTTAATAAAATTCATATGCTTAAAGATTATCCATATTATTTTCAATTTACTGTTAACTCGTATGGAAGTGATATTGAGCCAAATATTCCATTAAAAAGCGATGTTATTATTCCAACATTTCAACAATTATCAACAGAAATTGGCAAAGAAAAAATTGTTTGGCGTTATGATCCGATATTTTTAAATAAAAAATACACAATGGAGTATCATAAAAAATATTTTGAAATGATGTGTGATAAGCTCAGCGATTATACTGAAAAATGTACTATTAGTTTTTTAGATTTATATAGAAACACACAACGAAATATTGCAGAACAAGGCGTAATTCCGTTAAATAATAGTCAAATGATTGAAATCGCGGAAAGCTTTTCATTAATTGCAAAAGAACACGGAATATATATAGATACATGTGCAGAAAAAATAGATCTTGAAAAATATGGGGTAAAACATGCTCATTGTATTGATCAAGAACGATTTGAACGTATTGGTGGATATAAACTAAATGTTAAAAAAGATAAAAATCAACGCATTGAATGTGGCTGTATTGATAGTATAGATATAGGAGCATACAATACTTGTAAGAATGGTTGTATTTATTGCTATGCAAATTATAGTCAAAAAACTGTATCTAAAAATTCTATTTCTCATGATCCAAATTCGCCATTATTATTTGGTGAAGTTGGTGAAAATGACGAAATCACAAAGAAAAAATGCAACTCTATAATTGATAAGCAGATGAGATTGTTTGATTGAGTCATAAATAAAAACAGCCCTGATTTCAGGACTGCTTTATATTTTTGACTTGACTCTTGTGTTGTTTAGAGTTATAACACACAACACAGGAGTTAAAATTGAATATGAACT
>CAMGGL010000170.1 GCA_946055575.1 uncultured Candidatus Melainabacteria bacterium | reverse complement strand
TCACTTCTTTCTATTTCTTCTTACTCTTATTTTATCATCAACAATCACAAATCACTTGTGATTTGTGATAAGTGATTTGTGATTAATATATAAAAGCCCTCTTTAAAGGGCTTTTATGTTTATTTTGGATAATCAAACTTAACGGGGGCCACCTTAACGGGGGTCTTTAACGGGGGACGTTAATGGGGGTTTCAGAAAAGTTTTCATTATTCTATTAAAAAAACGTGTTAAGTAATAAAAAAGAGAATTATCTATGAAACAAATTCATTAGAAATTCTCTTTTTTTCTTCTATCATATTAGTGTCGGGCTAATGAAAGAAGGTGTTAATATTAACAGTAATAATATATCACAAATATTAGATATTGCTGATAAAAATTCTACCATCACAGATCTAAAAGTTGAAGGAAATGTTAAATACATTACCTTGACTAAAGATATTGATCATTCTCTGAAATGTCCTATTTGTGGTTCTAAACTTAAATCTAAAGGCCAATTTACTAGGCATCCTAATAATCAAATATTTCAAGATGGTTATATCATCGATCTTACTGTTATTGGTAGAAGATGCAAATGTTCCAATGAAGATTGTAGTTATAGCTATAGAGACAGCTTTGATTTCCTAGAAAAAAGGAAAAGAACTACCAAGATAATACCATTCCAAATATTAATGGCTTTAAAAGATGTTGATGTTTCATGTGTTCAAGTAGCTAAAATGTTCAATGTTTCCGATACTTACGTTCATCAAGTATTCAAACAATATGTCGATCTTCCAAGAAAGAAACTGACCAAGTATATCTGCATCGATGAAGTATATCTCAATCTATCTCCTACTTGTAAATATGCTATAGTTATCATGGATTTCGTAACTGGTGATATATTAGATATCATTCCAAGCAGAAGAAAAATATATACTGAAAACTATTTTCTATCTATCCCTAGGAGTGAAAGAAATCAGGTAGAATATTTGTGTTGCGACATGTATGACCCATACATCAACTACACCAATACTTACTTTCCTAATGCCAAGGTAGTTACTGATAGTTTTCATGTCCTTAAATGGTTATTAAGCCTTATAAACATTTATATCAATACTGTAAAAAAGAGATATATGGCAAAAGATGCTAAGAGACTTAAAGATAAAAATCATCAGACCAACAGTTCCAATAAGACTATAGAGGAATCAAAAGAAGTATATATACTTAAAAAAGCTAAATGGGTATTACTATCGAATCCTGGTAAATTTAAAGATTATGAATCATTGAAAATATATGGTGGTTCAACATATATGCAATGGCACAAAAAATTAAATAATAACGAATTAGAATTTCCAAATATTTTATTGGAGAGTGATTCGAATTTTGCTATTAATCAAAAATCATATCTAAACATTAACGAAAACAACAAATCAATATCTCATATTTTTAACATCAATGCTTTGCCAATTTTTTATAGTGTTCTTGTAAAAATATTTGCAAAAAGTAAAGAAGAAATTGATACTATAGAAGAACAATTAAAGAATTATTATACTCATGAAAATTTCCTATACATACAAGATCCTTGCATTCAAAACGAATGGAATTGTATAAAACTTTCTATTGACAACAGTATTGAACCATATGATACTGAGTCTTATCATATTGAATATGACAATGACAATAATAGGAATGTTTATGTAGACTATTATCAAAGAAATATAAAGTTTAATAGACCTGTCAATGTTTATTATGTTAAAAAATATGGTAGGAATCGTGTGGAAAATGATCAGCAACTCCAATATAGATTAGTACAACAACTGGAATATTTAATGCTTTGTCATGAAAGTTTACTTGGAGACGCTCTAAAACAACTTGATACCGAATATAAAGAACTTATAACAAAAAAGACTCTACTTGGTGCTACGTTTGATGGCTTTTTTAGGTCATCGGAGTATAAAGAACTCAAAATGTGTTTTCAGTTAGGAAAAACAATTGATAGAAAATTATTTGATTCAGTACTAAATAAAATTACAACCTATTATCCATACTTATATGATAGATTGATGCAAGGGTGGTCTATAGAACAAATCCATGCTGACATAGAAAAAATTGCTGAAAAATATAATAATAGAGCAATAGAATTATTCAATCTATTGGAAATACCAAAGTATGTATATACAAAAATAGATTCAAAATATAGTGCCAGAGAAGTTAATGCTATTTCGTTCTACATAAATGAAATGTGTGGCAATATTTATACGACTATCGATAAAGCAATTGAAAAGTACAAAGAAAAATTAATGGATACTGAACGGGAAAAAGAAGAAAAAATGCAAAAAAGAATCGAAATGCAACAATCCAGAAGAACTGAGGTGTACCAACCACAATATTCGAGCAACCAAAATAATTATGGCTCTTCTGTTAATACACTTGATATTGTTGCAGGAGTAGCAATTGGAAATGAGATATCAAATAGAAGAGAAGAAAGGCGTGCTTTGAAAAAAGGAAAAGATTTTTTGGGAACTGCAGGGTGTCAATATGGTAAAAAAGATGAACATGGTTGGACGCAACACTGTGATTTTACCTGCCCATTATATAATAATTGTCTAAGGGGAGGAGGTCGTTAATCTCATAGATAAACTATATCATACAGTTTTAAACTATATTGTTACTGAAAGAGAAGAATTAATTATGGAAAACAATTTTGATTTATCCGCATTAAGTGATCTTGAAATGTTTTGGGCTGAAATAGTATCAGCTTACCAAAACACAATGGAAGAATGTGAAGAAACCACAGACATTGAATCATTAGAAAATTTTCCATCACTGATTGAAGAAACAAAAGACTTCTTGAAACAGTTTGACGGAGATAGTATTCCAAAGCGTTTGGTATGGTTGTTTTCATTAATGGGTCAAGTTCTTGCAAACTATATGAATATAAGTGACGAATATTCTGATTGCAGATGTGAAACTTGGAACCTGATTTGGGATTTTATGTGCAGTAACTCTGAAATTGAATAAATTATAAAAAACACCACAACGATTTTGAGCTGTGGTGTTTTTATGTACGCAAAATTACTCATTGACCGTATTATAATTACATTGTAACAAGAAAGCAGGAGGTGTGATTACTATAAACATTATCGCTTTAAGCAGAGAAAAGGCTATAAGGTTAAGTTATAGTGATTTTGATAATGACAAAATAATTATATCCATCAGACACCCGAATAAAGTTAAGCCGGAATTTAATTTCAATAACAGCTCGATAAAGGATATTTTGTATCTGTCATTTTACGACATCAGCGAAGAAACAAAAAGCATTTTCGGCGGGTACGAATCTATGTCGCCCATTGATGCAATTCTTATTCGTGATTTTGTTTTGAAATGGCAGAACGAAATTGACACAATATGGGTTCAATGCGAAATGGGAATGTCACGCAGTGCAGGAATTGTGGCAGCTATTATGGAGTATTTTGATATGGATTCAAAGGAAATACTTGAAAGCAATCAGTATTATCCAAACAAACTATGCTATAACCTAACTAAAGGTGCATTTAACAAATAAAACCTTGCTGGGAGGGGAATTATGACTTATACAAGATTTCAGGTCCCGATATTTCATAATACAC
>CAMGGL010000169.1 GCA_946055575.1 uncultured Candidatus Melainabacteria bacterium | reverse complement strand
TAGTAGTTTATGTTCACTTTATTTCCACACATCTAGTATTAATATTTTAATATTAATATATTAACGCTCTGCCTTTTGAGTATCAACCATTTATAGGAATTTCCCAAAATAAACAGTTTCCTTACATGATATTAACATAATCTTTGCATTTAGGCAAAAAATGCAAATTTTTACCAATTACAACTAAAAATAACAGACAAACTAGCCACATATAAGCGTTTTAGACTGTTTTTATTTTGTAACAATTGTAAATTTAACTATTAAAGTTCAATCTAAAGATTTAAACAAATTTTAGCGACGAACACAAATTCTTTCCAACGCCCTCACAAAACGGACAATCTTTGCTTCCGTTTCAGCAGTAATTGAATCAACTAAAATTGTCTTGCAACCGAGATTTTTCCCGCACAAAATATCAGTTAAAGGTCTGTCACCAACCAAAACACATTCCTTAACATTTACTTCATATTTCTTCAAAAACTCGGAAACAATATTTGTTTTCGGTTTACATGCATTAAACAATAGCGGAAAATCAGAAATTTCCCTCACTTTTTCAATATATTGCTCATTCTTATTATTTGAAACAACAGCAATAAAAAATCTCTTTCTAACGATTTCCAGCCAATTTAATATTTCCGGACTGTAAGTTGCAGACTTTGATGCCATCAAGGTACTGTCTAGATCAAACAACATCGCCTTGATACCGTCTTTTTCCAACTCATCTAAATCAATATCATAAATCCGTTTAAGATTATAATCAGGTTTAAGAAACATATTCTTTAACTCCTATTGTCCTCGCTAAAGCAACTTCATAATCAACAGGTTCATGCTCTAATTTAAAATAAACTTCTGAATTTGTATTGGCTACATCAAGTTTTTCACCTTTTTCGTCAATGATTTCAAGAATTTTTGAATGGAATTGCTCATTTGGCGTAATAATTTCAACTTCATCATTTAATAATACTTTATTTTTAACCTTGACAAAATATAAATTATTACCACTTTCAAAATCGACTTTTTTACCGCGAAATTCAAACAGAAAATCCGCTCCTGCTAAGCCCTTTGAAATATCATAACTATAACTGTCAGGTTTGTTTTCACCTAGCGCAAAACCCGTAGTATAACCTCTGTTACCAACTTTTTTAAGTTCCAAAAAATATTTTTCCATATCAGCTTCAGGATTTTTAAGAATTTCGTCAATAGCATTACGGTATGTTTTTGCGACCGCAGAAACATAATAGAGGCTTTTTGTCCTTCCTTCAACCTTGAAAGAATCAACACCGGCATCTATCATATCTTTCAAAGACTTAACCAAACATAAATCTTTCGGACTTAGAATATGAGATCCACGATTATCCTGATTGATTTCATAATACTGTCCCGGACGAGTTTCTTCCACAAGTTTGTAACTCCAACGGCATGGCTGCGAACAGTTACCGGAATTTGCTTTTCGCTCTCCGTTTGTAAAATAATCGCTCAACAAACATCTTCCTGAAAATGAAACACATTGTGAGCCATGAATAAAACATTCTATCTCCATATCAGGTACTTGTTTTTTAATTTCTGCAATCTCAGGAATTGATAATTCCCGAGCAAGAACAACACGTTTCGCACCCATATCCTGCCAAAACTTCACACATTCGTAGTTTAGAATATTTGTTTGCGTACTAATATGAATTTCCATATCGTGCATGTATTTTTTTAACAAACGTAAAATTCCGAAATCGCTGACCAAAACAGCATCAGGATTTGCATCTTTAATAATTTCCAAACATTGCTCAAGGTGCTTTATATCAGAATTAAAAGCAAAAATATTCAAAGTCATATACGCTTTTGCACCCAATTCATGCGCCAAATCAACAGCTCGCTTTAAATTTTCAAGAGTAATAATTTCACCCTTGCGCATTGCTCGCAAACTGAAATCTACTACCCCTAAATATACAGCATCCGCACCATATTTTACGGCATATTTTAATTTTTCCAAATTGCCCGCAGGCATCAATAATTCAACATTTCCCATAAGTCAATGATAAAATAAACTAAATTAATAATCAACCGAATAGGTGATGTTGTTTTCACAAAAATGTAGAGAATAGAATATATAGTAAACCACGAGTTATTTTTGGAGAAAAACATGAAAACAATAAACAATGCAACCACTACAATAAAAGAAATATGGGCTTATCAACACCCTGTTATGCACACTTGGTTTTTATTTAGCGCAGCATCTCTCGGTTGTATGTTTACACTGTTATTTTTCATGTTTTAGAAATCAAACTTATAAATAAATTATCCCCGAACTAGCAAGAACCAACTTCAAGGTTCTTGTTTTTGTATTCTCGGTTGAAAAATTTGACAAGTTTTACAATCATAATCAAACATAAAACAACTGCAGACATAACAAGTCCTACCCAAAAACCCGTAAGCATGAATTTGAACTTAAAAGCTAAAATGTAACCTACAGGAATCGCTGTACACCAATATGCGACAAAATTAGCTAGTAAAACAATATCCGTCTGTTTTACCCCCTTACATATTCCTGCAAGCGCAATTTGCAAGCCGTCAAGAATTTGGAATACTGCCAATACATACATTACAGGAATGGCTATTTTTACCAACTCTGCATCTACGGTGAATACGCCCGCAATCTCTTTAGGGAATGACACAAATGTAACAGCGCTACAAACCATAAATCCTACAGCCAAAAATGTTCCGATTACAGAATATTTCTTCAAATCCTCAATATTTTTGGCACCGTTTGCAAACCCGACTTTAATAGCTATCGCATTTGAAATTGCAAAAGGAACCATAAAAGAAATTGTCGTCAGCGAGCATACCAAATTCTGAGCCGCCGCGTAAACCCCGGACACTCTGCCCATAAATATAGCTATAGAATTAAATGCAACAAATTCTATGAATACTGCCAAAGATATCGGCATGCCGATTTTTAGTAAATTTTTATAATAGCCTTTTTCATGGTAATCACGCATACTCATTCTTACTAAACAATATATTAATAGCGCAAATCCCATAAAATATCTGACGATAAAACTTGCAACAGCAAGTCCTATCACACCAAGTGACGGAATTACCCCAAATCCGAAAACCAACATTACATTTAATATAATATTTAAAAACACGCAAAAAATTGTAACAGCATTTGGAAACAAAACTATCTCAAAAGCCTGCAAGTACTCCTTCAACGCAGCATGCAAATACGCTCCAAACGTACTAAATGCCGAAATAAACATATAATCCTGAATAGGTTTAACAAGCCTTTCCTCAAAACCCATAAACGGAATAATCGGAATAACAGCCAATATCAAAGTTGTCGCTAATATTGCAAGTATTAAAGAAAACCTAATTGACGGATAAAAATACCTTTTAATTTGTTTCTTTTCGCCTCTGTAATTAGACAATAAAGGTGAAATACTTGAAATTAAACCTATACCAAATGTTATAATGCAGTTAATAATAGCCGTTGCAATACTAATCGCCGCAAATGTATCAGTAGAATGTCGTCCTGCTACAACAACATCACCGATACCAATGAGAATAAATCCCAAATTCCCCATAATTATCGGCATTGCTATAGTTAAAAGTTCCTTAAGGTAATGTTTTATTCCATGTTTGCACATAGAATTATTGTAACATGAAAAAATTTTATAAAGTAAAAT
>CAMGGL010000168.1 GCA_946055575.1 uncultured Candidatus Melainabacteria bacterium | reverse complement strand
GGGATATACAAGTCCTCACATCCTGAATTTCATACTGTAGATGCGAAAACTCTTGATTTTGTCACTGTTAAGCCTATATATCAAGATAATAAAAAATTATTATATTTTGAGATTGAGTCAGAAAAATATGTTGATCGAATTATTATAGATAGGCAAAATCCTAATCATTACACCTATGAGCATTCAGTTTTGACCCCACATGGTAGTGCTACACTGAAAAGTTTTAATTCTCAAAGAGGCAGGGATTTTAAAACTGAGGAAAAAGTTAGTCAGTATATTGAAAAATATTTTCCGGAAATTGTCCCAAAATCGTATGGATTGAATGTTAAAAAATCGTTTTTTACAAAACGGGAAATATTGTAATAGGAACAGGTATGAAAGTAAGATTAATATCACAATATTCAGGAAAGGCAATAACTCGTCAGTATAAAAGGGCGAAGGCTTTGACCTATTTAAATTCCGGTCTTGGAGGAACTTTTTTAGGAACATCATCGCTTTTGTCTTCTTCGACAGAGCATACAGCAAAGGCGTTTTTTATTGGGGCTGCCGGTGTTATATTTTTAAGCGATGCGGTTTCAGCTTTCAAAACTTTGTTAAAGTTGGCAAAACCTTATGATGATATATGTAAAAGAGCATTAAAGATTTATAAGAAAAAGTAATTTATACGCAAAATAAAAGGTAACGATAAAATAGTCGTTACCTTTTATTTTTATGAACTAAGTTTATTTATTAAACCAATTCTTTTACTTCAGCTGCAAATGTTTTAGGGTCTAATTTGATACCTGGTCCCATTGTAGTTGAAAGATATACAGACTTAACAAAAGTACCTTTAGCTGAAGAAGGTTTAGCCTTCAAAACAGCGTCAGCCAATGTTGCATAGTTTTTGATTAAGTCTTCTTCTGCAAACTGGATTTTGCCTATAGGGCAGTGAATCATACCTTGTTTGTCAGCTCTGTATTCAACTTTACCTGCTTTAGCATCTTTAACAGCTTTTGCAATATCCATTGTAACGGTACCTGTTTTAGGGTTTGGCATTAAGCCTTTAGGACCTAACACTCTACCTAATTTACCAAGCATACCCATACAATCAGGTGTTGCAATCAATGTATCGAAGTCAAACCAGCCGCCTGAAATTTTATCAATAATTTCTTCTGCTCCTGCGAAATCTGCTCCTGCTTCTGTTGCTTCAGTAGCTTTTGCACCTTTAGCGATAACGCAAACTTTAACTTCTTTACCTAAACCTGCCGGTAAAACAACAGTTGAACGGATTTGTTGATCAGCTTGACGAACGTCAATACCTAAACGCATGTGGCACTCAACTGTTTCGTTGAATTTAGAAACTTCTTTAGAAATTTCTTGTAATTTTTTAATTGCATCAACTGCTGTAGAAGGTTGAACAAATCCTTCAAGCATTTCCTGCATTTTTTTCTGTTTTTTAGTTACTTTTGACATTTTTAATTTCCTTTCGTGGTATTAGCGGACTTTCGTCCTTCCATCTAATTAGTCTTCTTTTACTGTTACACCCATTGCTCTGCAAGAACCTGCAATCATTTTAACTGCAGCATCCATTGTAGTTGCATTAAGGTCATCCATTTTGATTTTTGCAATTTCTTCCAATTGAGCTCTTGTAATTTCGGCAACCTTATCTTTGTTAGGTGCAGCTGAGCCTTTTGATAAGTTTAATGCTTTTTTAATCAATACAGGTGCCGGTGGTGATTTGATGATAAAAGTGAAACTCTTATCTTCGTAAACATCAATAACAACAGGGATAATGTAACCTGCTTTATCTTGGGTTTTTGCGTTGAATTGTTTACAAAAATCCATGATGTTTACACCGTGCTGACCTAATGCCGGACCTACCGGAGGTGACGGATTAGCTTTGCCTGCTTCGATTTGAAGCTTGATTTTTCCTACTACTTTCTTTGCCATTGTTTTCTCCTTTTGTGGTAATAACGGGGGCGTCCCTTCCACATTTTTTCTACTTACATCTGTCATTTCGAAAATATTTTCGAAATCTTTTTATAATAGACCCTGAAACAAGTTCAGGGTGACATTTCTATAATTTATTAATTTGTTTGTATTCCAATTCAACAGGCGTTTCACGACCGAAGATTGAAACGTTTGCTCTAAGTTTTGACTTATCAGGATAAACTTCAATGATATCTGCATCAAAGTCCGCAAACGGTCCTGATATAATTCTGACTTTATCACCGACTTTAACGTCAAGTTCAATTTTTTCAACTTGAGATGATGAGCGGTGAAGAATTTTCTTAATTTCACTTTCTTTTGCAGGAATTGGTTTTTTAGCTGAGCCTGCAAATTTTGTAACTCCTGAAGTGTGTCTTACAACATACCAGCTGTCTTCGTCCATAATCATTTCGACCAAAACATAGCCTGGGAAGATTTTTTCTTCTTTTTCCTGTTTCTTTCCGCCTTTCATTTGAGTAACGGTTTTTTGCGGTACCTCAATTCTAAAAATTTTGTCACCCATGTTCATATATTCAATACGTTTTTCAAGGTTTACTTTTACCTTGTTTTCGTATCCTGAATAGGTTTGAACGATGTACCATCTTTTTTGACTTTTCTTTGCTTCTTTAGCTTCAAGCGCAGCTGCCTCTGCAGCCTCTGCCTCAGCTTTTTCTGCTAAGATGTCTTCATTTAATTCTTCTTCCATTGTTTTTTCTCTTTTAGTCATAAGCCACCTTTATAATTCTGCTTAAATTCCTATTTTATAAAATCAAGTAAAAATTTAAATAAACAGTCTACCAGATATATAGCAACAGTAAATACAAACACTATTACTATTACCGAAAATGTTTCAAATATAACCTGATTTTTTTCAGGCCAAGTAATTTTGCTCCATTCGGTTTTTACACCTTTAAAGTATGATATTACTGATTCTAATGCTTGATTCATTTCTTAATCCTTTATTTTGAAATTAAATCGCGCCCTGAAGGACTCGAACCCTCGACATCCGGTTTTGGAGACCGACGTTCTACCAACTGAACTAAGGACGCTTATATAAGTGGCTAAATTGTGTTCAATTCGGCCACTTTATCCACTACTTAGTTTCTTTGTGAGCTGTGTGTTTTTGACATTTTGGACAATATTTGCTTAATTCTAATCTTTCCTTAATGTTCTTTTTGTTTTTTGTTGTTGTGTAGTTTCTTTCTTTGCATTCTTCACATGCTAGAACTACCATTCTGTCATTTTTTCCTTTGATACCCATTGTTTTATTTCCTTTTTCTTATTAACTTGTTTCCTATTTAAAATAGAATGTGAGCATTACACATTCTATCTATCTCGGCTTATACTTCTATGATAAATCAAACAAAATAAAATGCAATCTAATTGTAAACAAATAATACAGCTTAATTTGTCGAAAATATTGCTTGTGAGATGATTGTTAAGTTTTGTGTATTGAAGCTTGTAATTTTAACTTAATCTCGTGCATCCGCTCGTGCCTCTGCTCGGCTCTCCGCCTCGCATGAAACGGCACCGCTCGTATTTGCACCGAAAACTAAACGTTTCCGTTGACGCATACTCGTCTCTCGCGTCTGCATTCGCATCCGCTCGTGCCTCTGCTCGGCTCTCCGCCTCGCATGAAACGGCACCGCTCGTATTTGCACCGAAAACTAAACGTTTCCGTTGACGCATACTCGTCTCTCGCGTCTGCATTCGCATCCGCTCGTGCCTCTGCT
>CAMGGL010000167.1 GCA_946055575.1 uncultured Candidatus Melainabacteria bacterium | reverse complement strand
TAACACTAAAACTATTATTTTTATATTACTTATAGTGTTTCTTTTACTTATAATGCCTAAAGTTGCAGGGCTTTTGATGTTATTATTCGCATCATACGTTCTTGCGGCAGCACTAAACCCGTTTGTAAATAAGGTGCAAACGAAAGTCAAAAACAGAGCTTTAGCATCTTCTATTATTGTATTAACGGCAATTGTAGCAATTTTTGCGCTCTTACTTCCAATATTAATAATGTGTTTTAAGGAAATTGATTTATTTATAGCAATTCTGCCCCAAAAGGCAAGTAATTTGTACAATTTTATTACACATACAAAAATGTACGGACACACAATTTCTGAATTTATACCAATGGAGAATTTGGCAACAGCAGGGAGTAATATTGCACAAAATGTATTTAATCAGTCTGTAAACATCACAATGGCGATTGGTCAAATGATATTTGTAACCTTAGCATTGATGATGTTCATATATTATATATTGGTAGATAAACAATATTTAAAAAACAAATTTTTGGAATTTTTCCCGCCAACATTGAAAGAAAAAGCAGGATACATATTGTTTAACATAACCTCGAAAGTCGGTAACTACGTAAGAGCTCAGATTTTATCCATGATAACCGTCGGTGTTATGGTTACAATTTCTGTTGCAATACTTGGTATTGAGTATCCTATACTGTTAGGTTTAATTGCAGGCATCTGCGAAATCATACCGCTTTTAGGACCGACAATCGCAATTATTGTAATAGTTGTTGTAGCTTTTCCTCTCGGCTGGGTTAAAATTACGCTTGCTATCATATTTTTCCTTGCTATCCAGCAAATTTCAAACTATATGATAAGACCGTTCTTATTTGGCAAGTTTATGGCACTTCATCCGATAACAATCATGGTTGCATTATTCGTTGCTGAGGAATTTTTAGGAGTTTGGGGAGTAATCCTATCACCTGCAATTGCAGCAATGATTTGTGTATTAATTGATGAATTATACTTAACCCCAATGAACGCAAAGGAGCTCGACACAAATATTGAGCAATGAAAAAATCCTATATAACAGAATAATTAAGAAAAATTTTGACTACAATATGTGGTTCTTGTTTCCGGGACCTGAATCCTTTGCAATGTCATCGTTAGGTTATCTATGGCTATTTAGAGCTCTGGATATGTCAGATGAAATTGATATTGAACGAGTGTATTCCGAAACAAAAACCACGCGAATAATGCGCGATAAAATAAAGCTAATAGGGATTTCATTTACATTCGATATTGACTTTCTTGAGATTTTCAAATTTCTTGAGCATAATAACTATGCGTTTAAAGCATCTGAGCGCAAGGAATCAGACCCTCTAATCTTTGCGGGTGGCCCAGTCATTACCTCAAACCCAGAACCATATAAAAAAATTTTTGATTTTATGATAATAGGCGATGGAGAAACAACAAACATTGAAGTTACAAAAATCTGTAAAAAACTTCAAGACAAGCAAAAAAAGGAAATACTAAAGGAACTTGCAAAAATTGATGGGGTATACGTTCCGAGTGAAAATCAACAATCGGTAAAAAAAGTTACCAATAAACTTTCTGAATGTATTTATACTCCAATAATAAGCGATAAAGCATTCTTCCCCGACACTTTTATTCTTGAAGTCGAACGAGGTTGCGCAAATCGCTGCGGATTTTGTATAGCTTCATATATTAATTTGCCGATAAGATTTGTAGAATATGAAAAAATCATTGAAACAATTAATCTCGGGCTTAAACACACGAATAAAATTGCACTATTAGGAGCTCAAATAACCGCCCATCCAAAATTTAAAGAGGTTTGTAAATACGTTGAAAATTTAATTGACAACGGAAAACAAATTGATATGAGCGTATCGTCATTAAGAGTTGATTCATTTGTTCCGGAAATTGTCAATGTACTGGTAAAAGCAGGACAAAAAAATCTCACGCTCGCTATAGAGGCAGGAAGCGAAAGACTAAGAAAAGTTATAAATAAAAACCTTACAGAGGAGCAAATTTTCAAAGCAATTGAAGTTGCAATAAATTGCGGATTAAGCGGAATGAAATTTTACGGAATGCTTGGTTTACCAACAGAAACACAAGCCGACATAGAAGAAATCGTAAATCTATCTAAAAGAATAAAGGCAAAATATAAAGGATTTTCGATATCGTTTGGATTTTCAACCTTTGTACCTAAGGCAAACACACCGTTCCAATGGTTTGGACGAGAGGATGAAAAATTCCTAAATGAAAAGGCAAACTACCTAAAAAAAGAACTCCACAAACTGGGAATACAAATCAACATTTCCAGTCCGAAATGGGATTACTATCAAGCCCTACTTTCACGAGGGGATGAGGATTTGACAGACTATCTTATAATGGTATACAAACTCGGCGGGAAATCCGGAGCATTCAAAAAAGCCGCAAAAGAGCTGGAAATTAACACAGATTACTACGCCCTTGAAAATTATTCATACGACAAAAAATTTGCTTGGGATTTTATCGAAATGAAGCCAGGAAAAGAATTTTTGATACAAGAGAGTAAACGACTTATCGCACAATAAAAAACTCTATGCCAAAGGCACGTAATCTGAATATACAAGACTTGCCCAGTTTTCAAAATAACTGATTTGAGTTACACTACCGGTTCTTATAAAAATCTTTAACAATTTGTTTGCCGGAATATCCAGAGCTCCGCATATTGCAGCCTGAATAACCTCCGGATGAGTAACAATAATTATACGATTTCCTATATTCTTCTCTACTAAGTCATCAATTACAGTTTTTACCCTATTAATAAATTCGACAGAATTTTCACCACCATAAGAATTTCTTTCCTCAGGATAATTTAAAATATCAGAAAAACCTGTCGGATACCTGTCTAATATCTGACCAAAAGTCAAACCGTTCCATTGACCGCATTTACGGGATTTTAAATCATCAACGATGACATAATCTTTTTTAAA
Source organism: uncultured Candidatus Melainabacteria bacterium (assembly GCA_946055575.1). Lineage (GTDB taxonomy): Bacteria > Cyanobacteriota > Vampirovibrionia > Gastranaerophilales > Gastranaerophilaceae > Zag111. The sequence continues at coordinate 825 of CAMGGL010000167.1, read as the reverse complement.
CAGTTTAGATACCAGCATCGCAGACTGTACGGTTCTCAAAGCAGGAGATGTATAAATCACGTCATTTTTAACACCACGAGCTTTCAGATAGTTAGTTACATTGTTCATTTCTTCAACACCGAGTTCTGATAAAGGTGGATAAATTTCCGCATCGGAAAAACGACCTTCTTCAGAATAAATTGTTGCTCCGTGACAAATAAAAGTTATTTTACATTTTCTATCAAAATACATACCAACCACCTTTTCCATATTATAGCATACTTTTTATTTTTGCGGTAGTATAAGAAAAAAGGAGATTTATTATATGAAGGGCAAAGCTTTTAAATTCGGAGATAACATATCAACAGATCATATTGCGCCGGGAAGATTGTACCACTTACGTTCTAACCTGCCTGAATTTGCAAAACACGTATTGGAAGATGCGGATGAAACATTTGCTTCTCGCATGAAAAAAGGTGATTTTGTAGTAGCCGGAAGCAACTTTGGATTAGGGTCATCAAGAGAACACGCACCGCTTATTATGAAAATCGCAGGAGTTGGTGCAGTTTTAGCAAAATCATTTGCCAGAATTTTTTACAGAAATGCAATTAATATTGGATTGCTTGCCATAGAATGCGACACAGATTCAATTGACGATGGAGATGAACTGGAATTGGATATCGAAAAAGGTATTATAACAAACCTGACAAATGGAGCTATTATTCAAATTGAGCCACTTCCTCCTGTTATGATTAAACTTTTAGAAGACGGCGGGCTGGTTGAACATATTAAGAAAAACGGAGATTTTAAACTTACAGACTAATTGATTAATTTATATATTTAACC
>CAMGGL010000166.1 GCA_946055575.1 uncultured Candidatus Melainabacteria bacterium | reverse complement strand
CTAGTTAGAGATTGGGTTAAAGAAAAAATTGGAGAAGAATACTTAATTCCATTACTTGGAGTTTGGGATAATTTTGACGATATTGATTTTGATACTTTACCAAATCAATTTGTTCTCAAATGTAATCATGGTAGTGGATATAATATAATCGTAGAAGATAAATCAAAACTTGATATCCAAGATGCAAGAAAAAAAATGAATCAGTGGATGAGTGAAGATTTTGCATTTAAATATGGATTAGAACTACATTATTCGCAAATCCCAAGAAAAATTATTGCAGAAAAATATATAAAACCAGAACTCTCAAACATAGAAATACAATCTTGGTGTTTTCATAACGAGTTAAAATTTATTTCGTATGAAACTTGTAAAGATTCAAAAAACTCATACAGAGCTATTTTTACCCCTGATTGGGAGTCTGAAAACTTTATGGTTACACCTCAACATTACTCAAGTTTTCCAACGCTACCAGATAAACCAGAATATCTTGAAGAATTAAAGTCTATCGTTTCAATTCTTTGTAAAGGTTTTAAACATGTTCGAGTAGATTTCATTATAGTTGAAGGTAAATTGTTTTTTAGGGAAATGACTTTCACATCAGCGTCCGGACTAAGTCAATTCGAACCCAAAGAAACCAAATACAAATTAGGAGAGTGGATAGATTTACAGGAGGAAGATACATGAAAATATCGGTAATTGGAACAGGATATGTCGGATTAGTTGCGGGAGCTTGTCTTGCTGATATGGGAAATGAAGTTATATGTATTGATAACGATAAATTAAAAATCGAACGATTAAAGAACGGATTTATCCCGATTTATGAGCCGGGATTGGAAGAACTGGTCAAGTCAAACGTATTAGAAAACCGATTAACATTTTCTTCTGATATTGACAAAGCTGTGAAAGCCTCTGAGGTCTGCTTTATTGCTGTAGGCACTCCGCAAGGAGAAGACGGTTCTTGCGATTTGCAGTATGTTCTGCAAGTGGCTGAACAAATTGCTAAATCAATGAACGGTTACAAAGTCGTTGTTGACAAGTCAACAGTGCCTGTGGGTACAGCTGAAAAAGTGGCTAAAATAATTAAAGCTAATACAAGTCATTCTTTTGACGTTGTATCAAATCCTGAATTTTTAAAACAAGGTAATGCTGTTGATGATTTTCTATCTCCTGATAGAGTGATTATTGGTTCAGATTCGGAACGTGCAACCCGTATTTTGCAAGAGATTTACGCTCCGTTTTTCAGAACGGGAAACAGAATTATCGTAATGGATGTGAAATCTGCCGAGATGACAAAATACGCCTCAAATTCATTCCTAGCTACAAAAATCTCGTTCATGAACGAGATTGCAAATCTTTGCGAAAAAGTTGGTGCAGACTCGGAAATGGTTAGAATAGGAATGTCTACGGACACAAGAATCGGCAACAAATTCTTGTTCCCCGGGCTGGGGTATGGCGGAAGCTGTTTCCCAAAAGACGTTAAGGCACTTATTAAAACCGGCGAAGAAAACGGATTGGAAATGAGTATCATAAAATCTGTAGATAACGTTAATAAACGCCAAAGACACCTTTTTATAAAAAAAATTACGGACAAATTCGGCTCAGATTTGAGCGGAAAAACTTTTGCACTCTGGGGACTTGCGTTCAAACCGAAAACGAACGATATGCGAGAAGCACCTGCAATTACTATTATAAACGAATTGCTTAGTTTGGGAGCAAAAATTCAAGCGTACGACCCTAAGGCAATGGAACTTGCAAAAACTATTTTTGGTGATAAAATTTTGTATCGTCCAAGCAGTTATTCTGCACTTGAAAACGCAGACGCGTTGTTGTTGATTACGGAGTGGAACGAATTTAGACGTCCAGATTTTGAAAAGGTTAAATCTTTGCTAAAAAATCCTGTAATCTTTGACGGTAGAAATCAATATGACGGAACAAAATTAATTGATAAAGGCTTTGAATATTATCAAATCGGAAAAGTAATATAGATAAGAAAGTTAATGTATTAAAAGGTAATTTATGAATATGTTGGAATTGATAAAACAAAACCGTTTTTATATAAACTACTCACGTATGTGGAAGTACGTTAAGCCAATATGGTTCAGAGCGTTATTATCCATATTGATTTGTATTCCGATTGGTTCATTGGATGCAATCATTGCTCTGGCATTAAAACCGTACATGGATGTTGTCATGATTGACAAATCAATATCATCACCTTGGTATATCCCGCTCGGAATAGTTGCGTTTACATCCGTTCAAGGCGGATTGAAGTATATGTCCTCGTATCTCTCAACTTGGGTGGGCGGGAAAATCGCGAACGCTTTGAAATTTGATTTGTTTAAGAAACTGCTCACATACGAAACATCTTTTTATGACAAACGTAATTCCGGTGATGTGGTATTCCAATTTAATAATATGGCGGATACTGCTTGCTCGGGATTGTTAGATAACTTGAGTATGTTTATTCAAAAAATATTTTCTTCCGTATCGCTCGTATGTGTTCTATTCTACAATTCTTGGCAATTAGCCTTGCTCGGTGTAACCGTTCTTGCTTGTGCGTTCGCTCCGGTAGCTAAAATACAGCAACGTATAAAATCTGTTATGGAAAAAACTGTTGTAGCTGATGCCGCTATAATTACCGAATACAACGAAGTGTTTGCAGGAAATAAGACAATCACATCATACAATTTGCAAAGTCACGAAATCAATAAGTTTGATTGGATATTAAGAAATATTTTTACGCTTAGAATAAAAATGGTTCAAAAAACTCAATGGCTTTCACCTATGATGCACGTTATTGTTTCAGTCGGTATTGCCGGCGCAATTGCTTTTGGTTCTCACCTCATTGTGTCAGGTGCAATTACTGCAGGTAACTTTGTATCGTTTATTACCGCTTTAATCCTGCTTTACACTCCTGTAAAAAGTATCGGTAATAACTTAAATCAGGTACAATTCTCGTTCTATGCAATAGAACAGGTATTCAATAAATTAAATGCTCAACCTGCAATTAAAAATAAAGAAAACGCAAGAGTTTTGAGCAGAGAACACAGAAAAATCAGGTTTAATGATGTTAATTTTGAGTACGTAAAAAATGTTCCGGTACTAAAAAATATAAATCTGGAAATCAAAAAAGGTGAAACAATTGCGTTTGTCGGGAACTCCGGCGGTGGAAAAACCACGATTGTAAACCTTCTGCCAAGATTCTATGATATTAAATCCGGAAGTATAACAATAGATGATATTGATATCAGAGATTTAACTTTAGAATCACTAAGAGATAATATTGCTGTGGTATTTCAGGATAATTTCCTTTTCTCAGGTACGATTCGGGAAAATATCTTGTTAGGAAACCAAAATGCAACCGATGAACAAATCGCTCAAGCGGTCAAAATGGCGTATTTAGACGATTTTGTGGCATCGCTTAAAGACGGTTTGAATACCGTCATCGGAGAACGTGGTGTACTTCTTTCGGGTGGTCAAAAACAACGTGTTGCTATCGCAAGGGCATTTCTTAAAAACGCACCTATTTTGATACTTGATGAAGCAACAAGTGCGTTGGATAACAAAGCGGAAGCAGTTGTTCAAAAGGCGATTGACAACCTGATGCAGGACAAAACCGTGTTTGTAATCGCTCACAGGTTATCAACTATTCAAAACGCAAACAAGATTGTTGTAATCAATCAGGGCGAAATTGTTGAAGAAGGCACACACGAACAACTGCTTCAAATAGAAAACGGTGCATACAAAGCTCTCTATGATATGCAGTTCAAAAAACAAGAGGTTGTGAACAGTTAGTAATAAGTTGTTACCGTTCAGTCGGATTATCCTCTCCCACGAG
>CAMGGL010000165.1 GCA_946055575.1 uncultured Candidatus Melainabacteria bacterium | reverse complement strand
TTCAAATTGATAACCAGTTTGATTTCATAAGAACAACATTTATTGATTATGATTTAAATTATACATATTTAAATCCAAATTATAAATTATCATATACAAAGAAACCTGCGCAAGACACCGTATCAGAAACAACACCGTCTGATGATACTATTGCAAAAGAATTACAGCCATCGCTTGCACAAGTTTTGGCATCACGCTCTTGGTACCCTGAACCAGCTACGGAACCTGAGTCTGTAGAAATTGATGACGTTGTAAAAATTAGTACAAATACTGACGAAATACAAGCAAAAGAAAAAGACGATAAAAAAACAATTTCTGTTGCTGATGAGAAATCCATTATTATAGAGGCATTAAAAAACACCCCTGAAAATGTGCCAACAGAAACAGAACAGAAACCTTCCACACTTGCTACAAATAGTACAAATCCTTATTGGGAAGGATCTTCTGATATTGAGGTTGAAGATATTATAGAGACAGAAGTAAGCGAAGAATCAGGTAATGAAGATTATCAAACAAGCAAAACCTTGATTGTAAAAGAAGATGAACCGACGATTAAACATCTTCCGAAATCTGTTATTGTTGAAGCTCCGGAAAAACGTGAAACTCAGGATTTTCGTATAAGCTATGAAATTCCTAAACCTGAACAAGTTATTGAGAAAACGGAACAAGAAGTGCTACCAGAAATAAAAGAAGATAATATTCAAAAAGTTGAAACTATTGAAGAAATAGCCGAAACAGCTATTGATGAAAAGATATCTCAAGTACAGAATACGGAAGAAACCGTAAAAGTTGAAGTTGAACAAAAAGTCCAAGAAACTCCTCATCAAAAGACTGTTAATAATATTGTCGAAAAACATGCAAATGTTGATTTGAGCGAATTTGAAGTTCCTAAACGCAAAACCATGCCAGAAATTAAAGATACTGATGAGGTTATTGTATTTGAGCCTAAGCCTATTTTCCCTCGAGAAGGGCAAAATCTTGAATCGGGCTATAACGGTTTAATCAGTAAATTGGCTAACGCTCAACCGTTATCGCCGGAACCTGAATTACAGCAGGAAGTTGAGTTTACAGAACCGGAAAATGTTCAAATTGAAGACTCTCATAACAATCGTATTAAAACTCCAACTTTGTTATCTGATGATAGTGAAATTGAGCCAAACAAAGCAGAAGATACTGTTTTGGCGGACAATGTAACAGAAAATCATTTGGATGAACTATCACAAATGCTATCTGAGCTTGCAGAAGTTGAAAAACAAACAGGGTATACTCCTGAAATAAATACAATTCAAAGTGAAGAAAAACCTGTTAAAGAAAAACGCGGTTTGTTTAGGAAAAAGAAAAAATCTCAAGATGTTATAACACCTGCTCCTGAAATTATTGCGGTAGAAGAAACTCCGGAAATTGTACAAAGCAACGAGTCAAAGGAAATTGAACCGCCTGACAAAACCGATGTTGCAGTAAGTTCAATTGTGCAGTCTGTTTTTAATGGTGATGATGATACCAAAGCAAATATTTCAGAAATCCAACCGGATAAAAATTCGGAAGTCTTGGATGAAATTCAACCTTTGAAAGAAGAAAAACCTGTTAAGGAAAAACGTCATTGGTTTAAAAAGAAAGCTAAAACAGAAGAAAACATCGGTATTTCTACTGAAACAGAAGATGTTGCAACTGAAAGTGAAAATGTTTTGTCAAATGAACCTGCGGTCATAGAACCTGAAGTTCAAGCAGAAACTGAAACTAAAGACTTAGATAAAGTAGAAAAACCTCAAAAGTTTGCGTGGTTTAAACGATTGTTTAAGAAAAAGAATAAAATTGAAGAAACACCTAAAGAAACATCTGAAGTTGAGCCAATAATACAACTTGAACCTGAATTGCAAAACACAATTAATGATTCTATGCCAAAATTACGAATGGAAAAAGCTGTAGTCGAAACAACAGAAGAAGTTGAAGTTAGCGAAATTAAACAAGCTCCTGCTGAAAAGAAAAAGTTTAACTGGTTTAAAAAACCTTCCAAGCCGCAAGAAGATTTATAAACTATAAAACTGTTGTTATTTGAGTTTTACATCAACAATCGTGCTTAGAACTTTTCTATATTTCTTTAGAAATTCCACAAATTGTTCAATTTCATCTTGAGTAAATTCTTTATCCATAACAGTTTCTATACGTTTTATTTCTTTCATATTTTTTTTGATAATTTCAAGACCTTTTGGAGTGATTATATTACGTTTAACGATAATATTATCTTGCGTGTCAGCTATTCTTTTAACAAGTCCGCGTTCTTCCATATCGTTTAGAATTTTGCCGATATGAGCTTTCCCTTTAAATAAAAATTTTCCTAATCCCGATTGAGTAATTGTCGGATTTCTGTGAATAGCGATAAGAATTGCACACTCATCTGCAGATAAGTCATCTTTTACAAATTTGTTTTGAAATTCTCGACGAAATGCCTTGTTAAAATTTGCAGTATAATCAATTTGGTAATGCAGTCTATCTTCAAAATCATATCCGTTTTTTTTCATACCGGTATCCTTTTCTACTTGTATAAAATTGATTGTACTATTTTTGGTGGATTATTGCAAGTATTCATTGACAAAGCGTTTTAAGTTTATTATGATAGTAGAAAATTCTACCCTTAATTAGAATGGAGAAAAGTATGAAAATTAAAATGACAAGAAAACAAATGGCAATAGCTTTAGCATTAATTATAGTTGTGCCAATTATTTATAACAAAATATCATCTGCAATTGGTGGTTTTATGGCAATGCAGGCGATGAAAATGCCAAAAGAAGTTGTTGTTGATACACCGCATGATATGAGTATGTACGTATCAGCTGAATCAACAGGCAGAGTTGAAGCAAAATACTCTGTTGATGTTATAGCAAGAGTTTCGGGGTGGCTTCAGAAAAAGTATTTTAATGAAGGCGATTATGTACGTGAAGGACAAATGCTATTTCAAATTGACCCAAGAGAATATCAATTGGAAGTAAACAATTCTCGTGCTGCTGTGAACCAATACAGCGCACTTTTGAAAAACGCTCAACAGGAATTAAATAGGGCAAATGCACTTATTAAAGAAGATTTGATAAGTCATTCTGATGTTGACTCCAGTTTAGCAGCAAGAGATTCCAATCAGGCACTTTTGAATGCTGCAAGACAAAAATACGAACTCGCATTAGTTAATCTTAGTTATACCTCAATAAAATCACCGATTAACGGAAGAATAGGCAAAATCAAAATTACTGAGGGAAATTATGTTAATGCAACTTCCGGTCCGTTGGTTAATATTTCCAGTACCGACCCTGTATATGTTTCATTCAGCTTGAGAAGTGAAGATTTTGTTAAACTACTAAAAGCCAGTGATAAATTTAAAGATGTTGACGTTAAAATTAAAGGCGAAAGCGGAAAAGAATATCCGTTGTTAGGTACAATTGATTTTGTAGATAACCAAATTGATCAAAATTCAGGTTCAATTCCGATGAGGGCAACTTTTTCAAATCCTAAAGGTTGGTTGGTTCCCGGTGATTATATGAAAGTATTTTTATCCGCTCCGGAAAAAGTAACATATATGACAATTCCGCAATCTTGTACAAAAGGAGATGCAATGAGCGGGTACTATGTTTGGACAGTAAAAGATAACAAAGCTGTCAGAAAAGATATCAAAGTTTCTGATGCGATTGATAATAATTGGATAGTTACAGACGGTTTGAATTCCGATGATGTTATAGTTGTTGCCGGTATTCAAAGTATCAATGCTAACGGACAGAGTTTAAAAATTTTAACTAATGAAGAATATGCAAAAAAGCAAAAATCAGAAAAAGGTAATAAATAATGAAAAAAATTTTTGATA
>CAMGGL010000164.1 GCA_946055575.1 uncultured Candidatus Melainabacteria bacterium | reverse complement strand
GCAGACGTAGCAATGGGCGGCTTTGAATTAAATACAATAAACAATCAAACTTATACCTATAACTTTGATAGTTTAACATTAACTGATGATGTTAATATGGTTGCGGATGTTGACCTTGAAAACTCCACTATGGATAGATTTACTGCAGCAACTTACGGCACTCATTCAGGTAATTTGAACGTCGTTGGTATGAACTTGTTATCTGACGCCCCTGAAAACCGTGACATAACAGAAATCTATTTTGCCGAAACAGGTTTAAAAGACAATGTCACAAACGGTTTAACTGGGGATTGGAACTTGCCTACTAAGCACCAAACAACATTCTATACCCCGATTTATAAATACAACGCAGTATACGATAACCGCGAAGATGGCGGATACTTCTTGTTTACAAAAGGTGACAAAATTATCCAACCTGATGCCGGAGGTAACGGTGGCGCAGATATTGGCGGTGGCACAACCTCAACCGGCAACGCATCAGACGCGTTCAACCCTGCGGTTATGGCATCAACTGTCGCAGCACAGTCCGGTGCAACAGCAACTATGAACCAAACATTTAATTTTGCTTTCCAAAATTCAGATAACTTCATGAATATTCCGTATCTTGAACGTGTCGCAATTCGTAACGCTAATAAATACGCATTATCTCCAACAGGTGATGCAACAGATGTCGGAACATTCTCCCCATTATTCACAAAACAAGATAGCTCAAGCGTTTGGGTAAAACCTTATGCAAGTTTTGAAAATATCCCGCTCAAAAACGGTCCTAAAGTAAGTAATACAACTTACGGTACTTTGGTCGGTTTTGACTCCGCATTAACTCCAATGAAACGCGGCTGGGAACGCGTTTGGACAGGATATATCGGTTATAACGGCGCAAGCCAACGCTATAGCGGTGTTGATTCAACCCAAAACGGTGGATTACTCGGCGGAACATTGACACTATATAAAGGCAACTTCTTCAACGCAACAACAATCTCAGCAGGTGCAACCGTTGCCGAAAACACAAATATGTATGGTCATGAAAACTTTACAATGCTTTTAGCAGGTATCGGTAACAAAACAGGTTATAACTTCGAATTTAAAGAAGGCAAACTAATTTTGCAACCTAATATGTTACTATCATATACGTTTGTTAATACATTTGATTACACCAACGCAGCAGGGGTAAAAATCAAATCCGACCCGCTCAATGCAATTCAACTTGCACCAGGACTAAAAGTTATCGGCAACTTAAAAGGCGGTTGGCAACCTTACGCAAGCGTTAATATGGTTTGGAACTTACTTGATAAATCAGATGTAACGGCAAATAGTGTAAAACTTCCTGAAATGAGTATCAAACCTTACGTTCAGTATGGTGTTGGCGTACAAAAACGCTTTAAAGATAATTGTATGGCATTTGGTCAAGCAATGATACAAAACGGTGGAAGAAACGGAGTAAGTTTGACCGCAGGTTTCAGATGGTCTTTGGGTAAAGAAACAAAACCGATAGAAAAAGTCCAAGCACCTCAACCAACACAAAAGACTGCGCAAACTTCAATTGAAAAACTAAAATTAACAACACAGGCAGACCTTGTACAAAGAGCAAACGGCGGAGTATATTCAAGCGGAGAAAAGAAAATCGTAAAACAATTAACCTCAACTCAAAAAACCGCATTAACCAAAAACTCACCAAACACAACAAGAACAACCATGATTGGTCAACTGAAAAGAATTTAAATTTCATCATATTATTCAACTAAACGGGTAAATGTATATTTTAGGGGGAATTGCTTCCCCTTTTTTATTGCGCAGGTGTTGCAGAATTTGTTATAGATCCTAAAACGAGTTCAGGATAACATGTTTGTTTTGACCTCGCATCTAGATAGATCCTGAAACAAGTTCAGGATGACATATTTGTTATACCCTTGCGTCTAGATAGATCCTGAAACGTCTTGGATTATTCGGGGTGTCGGCAGAGTAACGTCTGACCGACACCTTACGGGCTAGACTTCGTCGTCGCCCTACCGAAAATCCGCAAGTTCAGGATGACATGCGCGTTAAAGTGTGGTGCACTAATATTTTATCTCCAAATACTCACATCCCGTTTTTAGTTCTAATAAAAAAGACCCGAATTTACTTTCAGGTCTTTTTTATTAGGCGACACCCAGATTCGAACTGGGGGATAAAAGCTTTGCAGGCTTCTGCCTTACCACTTGGCCATGTCGCCAAAACTTTTCCGTATATCCAATATACGAAAGACATGCTTTTATGTCAAGATTATTTTGAACTTATCATTTGTTCCAATATCGTTTTTGCAGTATCAAGTTGAGTATCGGTTTTTTGTTTGATATCTTCTTCTTTAAGTTGAAGTTCAATGTCCGGCTCAATCCCGTGCTTGTTTATGTCTTTCCCTTTAGGTGTTAAATATTTTGCCACCGTTAAATTTATACCGGTTTCATTCGGCATTGGTATTATTTTTTGTACCATACCCTTGCCGTAAGTTTTTGTTCCCAAAAGTTTTGCTCGGTGATAATCTTTCATCGCCCCTGAAAAGATTTCGCTTGCACTTGCGCTCGTTCCGTCAACTAAAATTATTACGGGTTTAGTTATGTTAACATTGTTATCCTGCGCCATAATATCGTAGTGGTATCCGTTTCTGCCTACAATACTGACAATTTTCCCTTTTTGGATAAACATATTTGCAGCAAAAACAGCGTTTGGTAATAGACCTCCGGTGTTTCCTCGCAAATCTATTATCAATCCTTCGGTTTTGTCAGTATTCTCTAATGCCTCCAATATTTCATTTGGGGTGGAGCTGCTAATGAAACTTGAAATTTGAATGTAGCCGATGTTTTTATCAACAGAGCTTTTAACTGTTTTTATACTTATTTCTTTACGGATTATTTTTTTCTTTATTAATTCTTTGTTTCGTAAAATGTCGATATTTACAAAAGTATTAGATGGCCCTCTTACCAGATTCGAAACTTCAGCCAAAGACATTCCGCTGACTTTTCTATCGTCAATTGCGATAATGATGTCATCAACTTTTATGTCTGCAAATTGTGCCGGAGTGTTTTCCATTACGTTTATAATCTTTATTTTTCCGGCATCGCTTATTATATTTACTCCAATCCCGGAAATCTTAGAAGCGATTGAATTATTTTGCTCCGTAAATTCTTCCCTTGTCAAAAATCTTGAATACGGATCGTCTAAGCTGGAAAGCATTGTTTCTATTGCAACTTTGGCATCTTCTTCCGTTTTGATTTTTCCGTGATAATGGTTTTTCCATCTTATCCAATATTGTTTATTAAAATTTGCATCATAATATTCGTTTTTTACAACTTGCCAAGTATGATCAAAAAGTTTTTGCGGTGAAACTTTTGTTGAGTTTATGTTTTGTTGTTCAACATTGAGTAGCGGATTATGATAATTTGAATATAGTGCATTTGCGGCAAACAGAGTGACTATTGCCGCCGTCAAAAGTATTACCGCTTTTATCCTTCTTCTCATACTTTTAATTTAACATCAAGGATTTTTTATAATCAATATACTTTTTAGTATATAGAAAGTTTTATTCAAAAATCTTTATAAATTATCAAAACCCGGAGAATAGGACGGTAAGTTCTTGTATCCGTTATTTTGTAAAACTGCTTTTTTTATGTATTTGTTGGTATAATTTCCTTTTTCTAAGAGTTTTTTTAATGTGTTTTCTCTTTTTACCAAAGCATTATTTTCAACATTGCTTTCGGGATAAATTTTTACAATATCATTCCAAACAAAGGCTTCCATTGTCCAAGCATAAGTTTCTTCTTCCAGAGAATTAAATTCGTCTTGGTGTAAGGCTTCGTGTGCCAAAAGCGCAGCCAAAGCACCGGCCGGAGCATCTTTATGTTTGT
>CAMGGL010000163.1 GCA_946055575.1 uncultured Candidatus Melainabacteria bacterium | reverse complement strand
CGGGATTTAAAATTATTTCCGAAGACGGAGACAGAAAATTTGCAATTACGGAATTTTCCGTCGCTTTTTGTAAATCGGCTTTTGTTCCAAGTCCTTTGGTTTTTAGGATTTCTGATTTCAAATAATATAAGTAACTTATTAGGGCTTGTTCCTTATCACTCAAAGGTTTAATATCCGCATTATAAATATCATTCATATTATTGTGGATTTTTTCAATATCAGCAAGAGCCTCATCAAAAGCATTTTGTCTAAATTTTGCCAACGCTCGCAGGTATAATACAGAATTATAGTTTGAAACATGTCTATATAAAAGTTTTGTTAAGGAGTCTTCTGCAGATTTATAATCGCCGTTTAGGTATTGAGCTATCGCCTTGTAGTAAATACTATTATAATCATTAGATTTCTCTTTTATGGCTAAACTAAAATTATCAATTGCGGACTGATAATTTTTCATCAATAAATCATTCAAACCGATATAAAAGTGATAAGTATTACAGTTTGGATTGTAGCGCAGGGCTTGTTCAAAATACTCTTTTGATTTGGCAGTATCTTCTTGAGAAAAAGTTTTTTCCGCACGTGAGTAATAAATTTCACCAAGACTTGCATAAGATTCAAAATCATAAGGGTTATATTTTAAAGCTGTTTTAAAAGCATTGATAGCATCTTCAGTCTGCTCCATTCCTGCAAGTGCAATACCGCTCAAATAATATCCAAGATAATATTTAGGATAGTTTTCGGTAATTGATGGAATTTTGTATAATGCTTCGTGAAATTTTCCTGCTTCTATATCATCAATTACAGACGCAATCTCAGCATCAACCCCTTGAGGATTTAATATTTTTCCGTATTTTTGAGGGCAATTGATTTTTGTAATATCGTCTTTTTTAGGTTTTGGCAGATATATATGTGAATTATATTTGACTGCTTCATCATAAGACACTTCATAAGCCGGATTATTTAGTGCTTTTTGAGCGTACATCAATCTGCCATATAAATTTCCAAGCTCAGAATTTTGTAGTTGTTCCTGTTTATCAGCACCTAATATCACTGCTGTTACATATTTTGTTCCGGTCAAAAACTTATCATCATCCGTTTTTAAATCAATAGCGGTCTGAAAATCACTTTGAGCCAGTTTGTATTGACGCAAAGCATAAAAACAGTCTCCGCGATATTTATATGCCTCATATCTTTTAGGTCTGGAGTTAATATACGCCGTCAATAATACTATAGCTGATTGATAATCCTTTTCTTTCATTGCTGCTTGGGCAATTTCAAGAGTATCGCGATTTACTTTAATATCTTCCTGTTCAGGAACAGAAAAAACAGTTTCTTCAAGATACTCGTTTGCACTTGCAATATTACAAGCGCTAAGTGCCATTATTAGTAGTATTAAGCTTATTTTCTTCTTATTATCAATCATATTTACCCCTTGCATAACAGTATCCTGTACGCAATAGGATTATACAAGAGAATTTGCATGATGTAAAGTGCGAAAAGAAAAGCCTCCCAAAATGAGAGGCAAGCTGAGCAATCAGAAGAGTTGAGGATTTACACTTACATATTAATATTTTGCGATGCAAGTTTCATTAGCTGAAATGTCAATTCTTTACTGAAAAATATTGACTGAAAGTAGCGTTTTAAACCTTGTAATTATTAATTGATTTTATGAAAGATTATGTGCTAAGATAAAAATGTAAGGTTAGGGAAAAATAAGGAGTATTATGAAAAAATTTGTATTATCAGCGTTACTTATCTCGAGTTTTATTTTCCCGCTTGCAGTTAATGCTGTTCCATACAATTATCTGGAAGCGCCGAACGGGAGTAACAGAAATTTTACAGGACTGATGCAACGTCAATTTGAAAAAGAAGAAACATTAGATTTTATTGAAAATCCTGAAGATTACAAAACAAAACGCGAACAAAAAGATGTTTATTTGGATTATCAAGAAGGAAAAATTCCATATCCTGCAACAAGAAATATCAGACCTGCAGCAAATCAAATGGAATTTACAACGGATGAAAACGGTCAAATCAGAATACAAGGAATAAGATAAGATGAAAACTTTAATTATTAAGTGGGTAATATTTGCGTTAATCATAATGGGAACTTGCTATCTTCCGGGTATTGAAGTTGAAAGTTTTTGGTATGCAATGCTTATTGCTGCTGTATTAACGCTGATAAACATTTTCATCAAACCGATAGTCAAATTATTGACATTTCCGATAAATCTTTTATCATTCGGGCTTTTTAATTTGGTAATAAACTGTGCAATGTTGTATTTGGCAGCATATTTTATACCACAATTCAAATTGGAAAACGGATTTAGTGCATTTATCGCCTCGATAATTATAGCGATATCTTTCTGTATTCTGAAAGGTAAGAAATAGTGGCAAGTAAATGAAGAAGTTCGATTTTTTCAATCAATACAGAGATCCGGTTATTGTCGTAAAAGACTACGAACAAGTTGTTTTTAAAAACAACACATTTTGCCGTGTATTTCAAAATTTTGGAGATATTAGAAAGTTTGCTCATCAGATAAATTTTGATATGTGTCCGATGGATAGTGAAAATGTTGATTTGTATTCTCCGATATTTCAAGCTATAGTTTCTCCGCAAAACTTCTTCGCGAGAGTGTCTTATACGACAACCACCAACCAAACCGCCTTTTATGATTTAACAGCAATAAAACGCGGCATATACACAATTATATTTCTTGTTGACGTAAGTTCAGATGTCTTTTTGAAAGATAATGTCAAAGAACGACAACTTATTCAAGACAAACTTCAAAAACTTGAAGAAGAAAATGAAGAATTACAAAAAATCAGACAAAAAGCTCAATCCCAAGCCATAAGAATTGCTCTAATTAACAAAGTATCAAATATCATAAGAGAATCAATGGATATTTCAGTAATTTTAAATTCCGCATTGAAAGAACTCGGAATAATGTTCGGCTGTTTCAGAGCTTATTACGCCTCATCAGAAAATAGCCGCTTTTGCATAAAAGAAATATACGGAGAAACAAATTCAATAAAAAATACACAAATTACATTTGATGAATTTGTTATGAAACAACTCACAAATCGTAAAATTTCAATTAGTTATTCACTTACAGAATATGTAGAAGCAGAGCCGTTTCGCCAATCAGTTTTAAGAATAATAGTACCGGTATTTCACTTACAAAAAATGATAGGTGTTCTTGTACTTTTGAGTTATCAAAAACGCGAACTCAATGAAGAATTGGAAATTCTCGATGCAATATCATCACAGTTAGGCAACGCAATAATAAGAGCCGAACTTTATCAAAAAAATGCTAAAAACGTAAAAGATTTAAAAAACACATTAAATGAGTTAAAAGAAACACAATTACAATTGATAAATTCCGAAAAAATGGCATCTCTCGGTCAGTTAGTTGCCGGTGTAGCTCACGAAATTAATACTCCTGTTGCCTCTATAAAATCAAATAACTCAATTATCTCTAAAATCATTCCGCAATTGGAACAAGAAGATTTACGTGAAATGTTGACAGAAATTAATAAATTAGACAGCGAGGCAATCCAAAGAATAAGTAACATTGTTACATCCCTGAAAAAGTTTGTAAGATTGGATGAAGCGGAACTTCAAGAAACAGATATAAATAAAGAAATAGATTTAACTCTTGACATAATAAGACACGAAACAAAAAATAAAATTACAATAGAAAAGAATTATGGGGAACTTCCACCTATAAAATGCTATCCGAATATGCTAAATCAAGTATTTACAAATATTTTAGTCAATGCCTGTCAGGCAATTGAAATGCAAGGAACAATAACTATTACAACCGAATATCAAAACGGGATTTTAACCGTAAAATTTAAAGATAACGGCAAAGGTATTCCAAAAGAAAATATTGATA
>CAMGGL010000162.1 GCA_946055575.1 uncultured Candidatus Melainabacteria bacterium | reverse complement strand
GATTTTTTTCAAAAGGAGTTTAAAATATATTCTTTCCATAACTACAAAAATACCTTGACAAAAGTCGGAGAAAAAATTTTAAAATTTCAGAAAAAATTATCGACTCAAAATATTAAATTTAGATGTTATGATATGTTTAGTCCAGATTTTGATAGTGCAGTAGGAGTTTATACGGACTTAAATAACTTAATTTTCAAAAACCATTCATATTATTATAAAAGAGAATATGAAGAAGATAAAGAGCTTTTCGAGTCAATGAAACCGTTGTTTTTAAACAAAAACCTGATTATTGCATATAAAGACAAACAGCCTATAGGATTTTTACTTTGGTATCCCGATTTCAATGAAATAATAAAACCGCAATGTAATGTTGGTTTGCTTACTTTGGTGAAATATATGTTTTTAAACAAAAAGCCCCAAAAAATTATGTTGACAGAAATTGGTGTTTTACCGGAATATGAAAATACTGGATTGATTTTGTCTTTATTTTTGGAACTTTATTTTTATTTAAATAAAAAATATGATAAAAATACTATTGTATGTAGTGGCTGGATTCATGATAAAAATTTAAAATCAAAAAACTTGGTTAAGCATATTTTAGAAAAAACTGACAAGGAGTTTAGTGTTTATGAACTCAATTGCTGATAATTTGTTTGACTTGTTATTTAATGAAAATTCATTTGAGTTATTTGAAAAATCAACTAACTTGCCTTTTCGAACAGTAAAAAATGAAAAATATAAATGTATCGAATACGATTTAAAAATAAATTTGTTAACCTTTTGCAAATTATATTTGCCAATAAAAATAACTATTATCGGGTTTCCGGTTTCGATATGTGAAAAAGGTTATCAGGGGGATTTGGATACAATTTTTAATGATTACAAAACGAAAGACGGAATTTTTTTGTTTTTAAATGACAACAAAACTTATACTTTTGAACCGGATAGAAGTGGACGAACATTATCCAATTGTGTGTTTGATAATAAATTTAAAACTTTCTCCGAATACTTAAATTCTCTAAGGAGTTCTTACAGAAGACGTATTAATATAGCTATCAAAAAAGGAAACAAACTAAAAATTCAAAAAATTAAAAATACGGATTTTACTGATGAGATACATAACTTGTATTTGAATGTTCTTCGAAATTCTAAATACCCTTTGGAAACACTCAATAAAAACTTTTTCCGATTATTTGAAAGTGAAATTTATGTTTGGTATGCGGATGACAAACCTATTGCTTTTGTCCAATTAAAAGAACTCGGTGGTTCATTAAATTTTATATTTGGCGGTATGGATTATAAATATCGTAACCAATACGATTTGTATTTTAATATGTTAATTTTTATACTTAAAAAAGGGATAGAAAAGCAATGTAAAGTTATAAATTTCGGTCAAACGGCAGAGTCTGCCAAAATGAGAATTGGTTGCAAAATGGAGCGCAGGTACATGCATATAATTGCCGGAAATAAAGTTATAGATTTTATTTTAACAAAGTTAATTAAATATATTGAATATAGAGAAGTTAAGGAAAATTTAAAGGTTTTTAAAGATGAATAACAGAGATAATTTGACAGAGATAGAAACTCCGGCATTTATTTGTGATACGGATTTATTAATTAAGAGTTTGGATTTTCATAAAAAACTTACAGATGAATGTAATTGTAAGTTGTTATTTCCTCTAAAAACTTTTACCGTTGTTGAAATTTTAAAATACATACAGAGATATGTTGATGGATTTTCAGCAAGCTCGTTATTTGAAACCAAAATTGCGAGAGAGTTATTAAATAAAAATCAATCTGTTCATATAACAACACCTGGCTTAAGAAAAGGTGAAATTAAAGAGATTTCGGAATATGGGGATTTTATAGCATTTAATTCTATCTCGCAATATGAATATTTAAAAAATCAACTTAATAAAGATGTAAAAATCGGATTTAGAATAAATCCGCAGTTTTCCTCAAATATTGATAATCGTTACAATCCTTGTTGTAAAAATTCTAAATTAGGAGTTCCCATAAAAGATTTTATCAAATATATAAATCAAAATAATTGCAATTTTGTCAGCGGTATTCATATACATACAAATTGTGACTCAACTGACTTTCAATTTTTAGCAGACACTTTTAATATCTTGGAAAATAATTTATTTGAGTTTTTGTATAAGATAAAATGGATAAATTTAGGTGGAGGTTATTTGTTTGAAAACAATAAACAACTATCACTTTTTCAAAATTTAATTCATAAAATAAAAAATAAATATAATATTGAAGTATATATTGAACCTGGGGCAAGTATAATAAGAAAACCGTTCTTTTTAGTAACAACTGTTCTTGATATTTTTAATTCCGATGGTAAAACTATTGCGATATTGGACACAACCGTAAATCATTTGCCTGAAGTTTTAGAATTTAATTATAAATTAAATATTTCTGACAGTACGGCTAATGGGCAATACGAATACATACTTGGCGGTTCCAGCTGCTTGGCAGGTGATGTGTTTGGCTCATATAAATTCATAAAACCTTTGCAAGTTGGCGATAAAATTATTTTTGATAAAGTCGGTGCCTATAGTATTGTTAAAGCGAATAT
Organism: uncultured Candidatus Melainabacteria bacterium; assembly: GCA_946055575.1. Classification (GTDB taxonomy): domain Bacteria; phylum Cyanobacteriota; class Vampirovibrionia; order Gastranaerophilales; family Gastranaerophilaceae; genus Zag111. Next base: position 1,312 of record CAMGGL010000162.1, on the reverse strand, counting down.
GTTTAATGGGCTTAACTTGCCTGCAATATACCAAAAATGCGGTAATAGTTTTAAATTAATCAAAAAATATACATATAATGATTTTATTGATAAATATAGTTCTTGTTATAACAACTAATCACCAAATATGATGTAAACTATTGTTGTTTATAAAAATAAATTTTAATTTGAAAAAATCTTCGACCAAATATCGTTACTACCTTTCTGGATTTGTGACAAAATTATTATTCTGTTACATGGTACAACGGCATTTTTTTATAAAGCTTTAGGGTATCTTAATAAAAATTTACAAATAAAAATAATAAAACAATTAACAATCGAATTGAAACATTAAAAAACCGCCTAGATAAATTATTAAATTTATACCTAGACGGACAAATTGAGAAAAATATTTTCGATAAGAAAAAAGCGAATTCGAAATGGAACTCGACGGGCTTTTTGGGGAACAAAACACAATGCAACGAACCGGATTCGAAATTTTGAACCATGCCGAATTATTGTTCGAACTTTTCAAAAACGTCGCTACTCTTTATATTTCCGGAGATATTCAATTAAAACGAGAAATTCTCGGAATCGTATGTTCGAACTTTTATTATGACGGGCAAGAAGTAATAATAGCAATAAAAAAAGCGTTTCAACCTTTGGTTAAAATCGCTTATTTGTTAAATCTGGGCCGCAGTGGACTCGAACCACCGACCTCACCCTTATCAGGGACACCCTGTATCTTTACAGAATACCTTTTTTCTTTACTATGCTTGCATTCTAACACGTTTTGCAATTTTAGTCAAACTACACAAAATTACACAAAACTCTATACAATTACACAAATATTACACAAGGAATTTTAAGAAACTTTCTTATTATTCACAATAGTTTCAGTTAGAGCATATAAATATTGAGTGCCTAACAATACTTCTTCTTTCAATGGGTAATATAAAACAGATAATTCATTAGTATCACTATTTTGTAAGATACAACCGATATTCAAATTTTTGAAATATCTTATATTTTTTTCCAACAAATTTCTTTTATATTCCGGGAATACCGTAAAAACACTATTTGAAAAGGCTTTATATTGCGAAGCTTGATATAATGCTCGTTTCCAATTTTTTAATTTAAGCTCAAATGCCCATAAATCAACATCAAAATTTTTCCATTTTGCGTATAATGAGTATTGTATGGCTTTATTAGTTTTTATAATTTTATATTCTTGTAATACTAACAATATTTTTTTTAATCTTTTTATATCATATCCAGTATTTGTTGAAAGTTCTTCTATAGTTTGTTTTTCACATCTTAATAATACTGATAT
>CAMGGL010000161.1 GCA_946055575.1 uncultured Candidatus Melainabacteria bacterium | reverse complement strand
TACCTAATCTGCCTACGACTTGACCATTTTCTCCATTGATAATCAAGCCTTCTGATTGCATAATAATTGTATTTTTCGGTTTGGTTGCTTGTGTGTAAACAGGAAGGTTTGAATAATCACCAATACTTGCTTGAGGAGCTCTTATTATAGGTGCTGTTGGAGTACGTGTTGGTAAACTTGCCTCTGTTATTTGTACTGTAGATTGCGGTTTTGTCGTAACAGACGTAGATATTGTTGCTCCTTCATGTGTCTCAACATAATCAGCATCTGTAACAATTGGTTCATCAGGTTTTGTTTCTGCATTAGCTTTAATATATGCTTCTGTAGACACAGCTAAATTCATACATTGAACCAATTGTGCAGGCGTGTCGCAGTATATTTTACCTGTTGTACCTTCAAATACGTATTTAGTTTCACCATTAACAGTTTCTGTATAAACTTTTGAATTGTCTAATGTTTCATATTGACCTTCCATATTGTTCATACCATGAGCCCCAACCGCAAAAGATACAGCTTTCAACATTAGCATATTAATACCTTGTTCTTTTAAGGTTTCAAACACGGAACTTGGAATATTTTTTATCTTATCCTCGATATATTCTGCTGTTTTACCTTCTGCATAAGCTTTCTTTAATCCGCTTTCATCAGAAAATAATTCATTAGCAACAGTAGTAGCTGCTTGCATAGATAATTCAACACCGCTAAATAAAGCTATTTCCATTACAGTATTAGCAATCCAACCTATAGGATTTAAAGAGTTTTGTGCAGCTAGTATTTTTGAAGTTAATTGAGAGCCTGTAAGTTGTGCGCCATCAGCTAATGCTTTTTCTGTTATGGCAACTGCTTCGGAAGATACAATAAAACCGGTCGCACCGGCATTTGAGCCGGATGCAATAGTTGATGTTAATGCAGCTTCTGTAGCGGTTGCACCTAAATTACCTTTAATAAAATCAACCCCACGGTTCCAGAAATTAGAAATACTTTCTTGAGCACTTTTACTTAGTGAATGTAATTTTTGAGCAGAAGCTCCCCCAACAAAACCAAATACAAAACTTGTTCCGGAATGTATTGCAGTTGTTTTTGCTCTGTCGGTTATTGTAGTCAGAGCATCTGCACCGTTAAAAATATCTCCGGCATCATCAAGCAGGTTTAAAGTTTGTCTTCCTACAGTATATGTACCCATAGTTAAACCTGCAGTAACACCTGTTCCAATTGCCGTTGAACCTGTATATGCTGCTACAGCTCTACCTGTATTAGCCCAAGCACCGGCCCCTGCGGTTAAATATATCATAGCTGCAGTTTCTAATACAGTTCCACCTATTTGTGATGTCTGATTAAATTTTCTTGCGTTATCGCCTAAATTTGCATTGTGTGAACCTATGATATCTTGAACCAATGACTGCATTTGTTGTTGATATTGTTGAGGGTCTGTTAAACCGGTAAGACCTAATCGTTGTAATACTTGTTGATTATCTTTTAATACAATAATATCTTGAACGGCTTGAGGGTTATAATCAACTCCTGCAATAGCTCTGTAATTTTTTTCGAAATTTGTAGTACCAATACTTTTTTCTAAACTTTCTATAGCATTTAACCGTATTCTAAGCTCATCACTTTTTTGATGTAACCCCTTAACAATACCTTCAACATTACCATTTTCTATATCTATAAAGGGAGAAGAACCCAATAGATGATTCAAATCTTTTAACCCTTCAAAGACTAATTGTCCTAAGTTGGTTATCGGGTGTTCTTTTATTCTTTCTAATTCATTATTAATAATATCCAGAGCTTGTTGTGTACTTTGTTTTAATAAAGCAACGGCTTGCTGTTGTTGATATCTTGGATTTTGTTTTGTCTTGTAATCTTCTATTGACTGTTCGGCACTTGTTCTGATTTGCACACCACCGGCTTTAAAATTATCAGCTACAGTTGAAAATAATGCGCTTGGATTATTCTTAACAGAATCTGATAAATTTTCAAATTGTGCATAAGATAATTTATCTAATTCTTGTTGTGGAATTTGACTTAATCTAATGTATAGATTTTGTCCTTCTTCGGAATCAGGCTTTACCCCCAGGACATCACTAATAAACATTTCAATTGGAATATTATCGGGTGTATTAGCTTGTTTATACGGCATTTGGGATGTAGATGCAGAATACATTATTTGTCTTCCCATCATATCTCGTTTAGCAGTTCTATTAATAGTTAATCCTGAATTGTATAGATTTATGTTTAATTTGTTATACACATATTTTTTAATTTCATAATTATCGGTAATATTATTTTGCTTACAATATTCTAAACACCTTTTTACATTAGCTTTATCAGTATCACTTAATTTTTTATATGCATCAATCATACCAATATTATCAGCAGTTAATTGGACCCCTGTCCCGGCTAACTCTTGCGTAGTTTCTTTATCTGCCAATTTGGATACTGTATAAACTTTACTACCTTTTGTAAGCTTAAAATTAGGGTTCATTTTTTCATTAATAGCTTTAAGAGCATGTCTTCTATTGTTTACTAATTCCATGAACCCTTTTTCTTTTCCGGAATATCCTTCTTGTTTTAGTAAATCAATAGCTAATGCTTCTAAACTTGTATAGTTTTTTTTAAGTGTTGTTTCTTCAACTTTTGATTCTTTTATTTCTTGTTGTATTGCGGGATTTACAACATATTTAACATAATCTTTAATAGCTTGCTCTTTAGTTCCTTGGTTAATTACAGCCTCATCGTCAGCTTCTCTTATCCCGGATACAAGAACATCTTGTGTAACTTGTAAGCCTCGTTTTCTTGTAGTTGGATTAAGCTGATAAAATTCTTCTAATGTCATATCAAATTTTCTAGCTAATTTTTCAGGGCTATCATTATTTTTTGCAAATGTTACAGTATTAGTATCTTGATAACCAATAGAATATTCTTGACCATTAGCTAATCTTACAGCTTGTTGTAGTCTTGGCAATGTATCCTTAGCATTATCATATTCTGTTATAGAGTTAGTATTGAATCTTGTTTCTTTTATTTTTCCATCTTGTTCTAATAATTCTACTAACTTACCTTCTTCATTTATATATGTAGATCTTACGACTTTTTCATCACCTTTTCCGGATTTAAATTGTCGAGCCAGAAAATCCTCATCCGTATAGTTACCGTTTTCATCAACATTTAAAACATTAGTTGCAGAGCTACCGGTTGAATTGTTATCTATAACCGTTACAAACTCGTTACCATTTTGATCTTCTCTATATATGTATAATTCTTCCTGTTGAAATTGTCCATTAACTATGATTAGTTTTTGAACAGGTTTACCTGTATCTTTATTAGTGGTAATAAGTTCAATTACATCTTCATTCTTATTATTTTTATATGTTCTTGCTCTTGTTTCTATATTATCGGTAATGCTTGGTTGTTCTTTCGGTTCCTCTGTTGTTGAGCTGTCTGTAATTTCATCATTTTCTTCTGTATTATTTAAACCGATTAAGAAAGCTTTTATACTACTAACTAATGTAGTATCTTTTGACATTTCTTTAGCAATTTCGGTATTTGTATTTTTAAATAGGTTAGCGAATTCTGTATCATCTAAAATATCATTTCCATCAGTGTTAGCAGCTTGTTTTAATTCGTTATAGAATACGTTTAATTTGTCTAATTCTTTGTGTTGCTCAGTGTTTTCAATCTTGCCATTGCCATCTTTATCAAAGAAATTAAAAAGTCTCTTTACCTCAGATTCTTTGGCTCCGGATTTTTCCAATTCTTTTTTAAATTGGTTTATATCTGTTTCTTTTCCGTTATTGCTATATCTGAAAGAATCTGACATTACACTTACCCTTTTTCTTAAATTTGATAAATACAACAAAATGCATATTTTGTTATGAAACGTATGACGACAGAATGCAGTAATAACTTTAATGTTT
>CAMGGL010000160.1 GCA_946055575.1 uncultured Candidatus Melainabacteria bacterium | reverse complement strand
ATTTTGGAAATATTCCTATACTCAAAATAAAAGAAAAAAATAATATTCAAACCTATTTGTTATTTTCATTTATTCCGATTTTTATAAAAAACACAAAAAAGCGAAATATCTTTGATATAAAATACTTGGATTCTCATTATTTTATTAATCTATTTGGTTTGACAATACGAATTAAAGCAAAAGAAAACATTTCATTATACAGGACGTTAGATGAATTTGGACTTAATCAAACAGAAATGAGAGAGCCAAAAATAATTGCATCATTAACATCTTTTCCGCAACGTATAGGCACGCTGCATTACGTAATAGAATCACTTTTAACCCAAAGCGTTAAACCTGACAAACTTATTTTATGGCTGGGGAAAGAACAGTTTCCGAATTCGGAAAAAGACTTACCCGAAAGTTTATTGAAATTAATTGACTACGGATTAACTATTCGCTGGTGCGATGATTTAAAATCTTACAAAAAACTTATTCCTACACTAAAAGAATATCCTGAAGATATTATCATCACATTTGATGATGATATTTACTACGATGAATATACAATCGAAGACTTATATAATGCTTACCTGCATAACAATAAAAACATTTATACAAACAGAGGGTTTAGAGTCAAATTAACTAATCGACAACTCTCTTTTTACCATAGTAAAGACGTAATTTGGGATTGGAAACAATACGCAAACGCCAGTTACTACAACACAATTATAGGCTGCGGCGGGGTGCTATATCCACCAAAATCACTTTACAAAGAAATTTTTAATACCGAAAAATTTAAAGAAGTTTTGCCTACACAAGATGACATATATTTTTGGGCAATGGCTATTTTGCAAGGCACAAAAATTCAAATGGTAAATGGGTATTCCAAATCCGTTGAAGTTATTGACGATACTCAGCAATACGGTTTGTGCAAAATCAATTTAAACAGAGGTAACGGTTTATCAGGCAATCAAGCGTTAGATAAAATTGTGAAAGAATTTCCCGAATTAATAGAGCGCCTAAAGGAGGAACAATGCTAATATTTTCTCCTATTAAACAGTTTATTAATTCAATAAAAAAACTTTGCCTTGAAATATTCATTCCAAACCGAAAAATACGACGTATTTTAAAAGGCGAAATGGCAAAAAATTACTTAAAAAAATATATAAAATCTTTGGATTGTAAAATTGAGTGCGAGCATTGTTTAAAAAACGAGATTGAAAATTATACAATATGGCAGTTTTGGGATAGCGGAGCAGAAAACGCACCGGATATTGTAAAAAGATGTATTGAAAGCATAGACAAATTTGAACCAGATAAACGCCACATTGTGCTGGATTTAAAAAACATTTCAGAATACGTTGAACTTCCTGAAAGATATTATACCCTATTATCTCAAGGGAAAATGAAAATGGCACATTTTTCCGATATTTTACGCACTTATTTATTATTAAAATACGGCGGATGTTGGATAGATTCAACTGTCCTATTAACAGGGAAAATTCCTTATTATATTACAAATTCTGATTTCTTTGTTTTTCAAAATGAACTTAATGACGATTTAGACGGATTAAATTTGGCAAGTTATTTTATTCATTCCAAACCGAATAATCAATTTTTGAAAGAAACAAAAGAATTATTGCTTGCATACTGGAGTGATAACAGTTATTTAATGAACTATTTTCTGTATTTGCATGCCCTAACTACAATTACTCAGCGGAATGAAACAAATAAACAATTGTGGCAGAATGTTCCGTTTGTGAGTTTTATACCTGTTCAACATTTTCAAAACGAGATACTAAATCCTTATAACGAACAGAAATGGGAAATATTTAAAAGTAAAAGTTCAATACATAAATTGTCTTTCAAACCAAAGACTTTAGGATTAAATAAGGTGCAAAATATTGACGGAACCTACTACGACAAATTGCTGAAAGGAGAGTTGGGATAATGGCAAAACTTTCAGTAATCATACCTGTTTATAATGTCGAAAAATATTTAAGACAATGTCTTGACAGCGTTGTCAATCAAACATTTAAGGATTTGGAAATAATAATTATTAATGACTGTTCTCCTGACAATTCAAAATCCATTATCGAAGAATATATAAATAAAGATTCCAGAATTAAGTTTATTGACAATCCACAAAACTACGGATATGCAAAATCAGTAAATTCAGGAATAAAAGCTGCATCAGGAGAATATATTTCAATAATCGAATCTGATGATTATATTGAACTTAATATGTATGAGGACTTGTTAAATCTCATAGAAAAAAACAATTGTGATGTTGTAAAATGTAATTTTTGGCAATTTTACGGTGAAACCGATAAAAACATAGGCGTTCCGACCGTATTTTCAAAAATAAAAAATGAAGTGTTCAACATAACTCAACATCCACAAGTTTTACAGGCTCATCCAAGTGTTTGGGCAGCTATATATAAACGAGAATTATTGATTAATAACGGGGTTTTCTTTACGGAAAGTGAAAACGGAGCATATCTGGATATTTTATTCACTTTTAAAGTGATGATGTCAGCAGAAAGAATTTTGGTTACGGATGTGCCATATCTACATTACAGACAAGACAACAGCAATTCGACAATAAATAACCCTAAAAAAATTTACAGCATAAGTGATGAATATGATTTGCTGACCCAGTATATAGAAAGACATAAAGACCTAAAACCTTACGTGAATCAATATAAGTTAAAGAAACAATATAGGGATTACAAATGGAATTTAACAAGGATCTCACCAGAATATAAGAAGGAATTTTTGACAAGATTTGTTCATACGTTTAAGGCTTTGTCAGATGATATTGACTTTGAAAAAGACTTTCCGCAAAAGCATAAAAAGGAGTTAAAGATGTTGTTGAAAACTCCTTCAAAATACATGAAGAAATATGGTTATAAAAAAGAACCGTTAATAAAAAAACTCATACGGGTAAACATAAATGCAACAGGAATATACGTTGAATTACTTGGCAGACAGGTTGTTAGATTGGAGAGAATAAATGGATAAATTAAATATTGTAGTAGGAGCAGGTTTTAGCGGAGCAACAATTGCAAATTTGTTGGCGACTGAACTTCAGGAAAAAGTTATTGTAATAGATAAAAAAGACCATATTGCAGGTAACAGTTTTGATTATAGAGATGAAAACGGTATTATGATTCATAAATATGGATCACACATTTTTCATACAAATAATGAAAAGGTTTGGAAATTTTTAAGTAAATATACATCTTTCAATACATATATGCACGAAGTTGTAGGGATATTAGATGGAATTGAAGCTCAAATCCCATTCAACTTTAACACGCTTTATCAAGTTTTCCCAAAAACTATGGCAAAAAATCTTGAAGAAAAATTATTAGATAATTTTGCATACAACACAAAAGTTCCGATTTTAGAATTCCAAAAACAAGATGACGACGATTTGAAATATCTTGCGAATTATGTATATGAAAAAATATTTTTGAACTATACAACAAAACAATGGGGTGTATCACCAAAAGATGTAGATGGAGCTGTAACTGCTCGAGTTCCGGTTTATTTAAGTAAAGATAACAGATATTTTCAGGATAAATATCAAGGTATTCCTGCAGAAGGTTATACAAGAGTTGTAGAAAAGATGTTAGACAACCCTAATATTGAACTACAGTTAAATATTGATTTTGAGACGTTTAAAACTCAGAACAAAGACCTGTTGAAAAATGCAAGAATTTTTTACACGGGTTCAATTGACGAATACTTTAGTTATAAATATGGGAAATTACCATACAGGAGTGTGCATTTTAAATTTGAAACATATGATAGAGCATTTTATCAATCACACGCTTGTATAAATTATCCAAACAACTATGATTTCACTAGAATTCATGAATATAAACACTACTTGCAAGATAAATCAGAAAAAACAGTTATAGCAAAGGA
>CAMGGL010000159.1 GCA_946055575.1 uncultured Candidatus Melainabacteria bacterium | reverse complement strand
TGTTTAAAACTTTATCAATGCGTAAATTTATTTTTGGAACATCAGCTATATTAAGAGTTTTTGTTTCTATATCATAAAAATCGGAATAATTCAGTTTAAAATTTACACAATCAGGTAATCTGACATAATTTTTTGTATCATCATAATAACAAACACCAAAAGTTCTGCAAATTATCGGTCTATACTCATAAACACAACATTCATTATTTATCAAAAAAGGGCATCTGTGTTCACAAAGTCCTATATTTATATCATTTATAACCTGTTTAAAATTTTTTTGAACAATATTTCTTGTTTCTGTCGACAGTTTTAAATAACCTTTTGTCAAATATGAAAATTCAAGCTGTGACATCGGATAATCGCCTTTTTCACAACATAAAGAACAACCTTTTTTGCATTTAATGTATTTTTTTTGATAATCAAAAAGCAATTTTAAAACTTCATCAAAATCTTTTAAAAAATTTTCATAATTACACATACATAAATATTTTACAATATATACATGACTTTGACAATAAATCTTGAAATATTATAATTTTTGTATGGCTGAAAAATTAAAAGTATTAAAAGGAACAAAAGACATTTTGCCGCAAGACATTGATATGTGGCATTTTTTAGAAGAAAAAGCTAATGAAGTTTTTTCAAAATACGGATTTAAAGAAATAAGAACACCGATAATAGAAGTAACAGAATTGTTTTCAAGAGGTGTTGGAGATACAACTGACATTGTTAACAAAGAAATGTACACTTTTGAAAAAAGTGACAGATCAATTACACTACGTCCCGAAAACACCGCTGGAGTTGTTCGCTCTTATATTGAAAACAACATGTCAAGGTTATCCTCACCCGTAAAATTATGGTATCACGGACCGATGTTCCGCTATGAAAGACCACAAGCAGGACGACAAAGACAATTCCATCAGGTTGGTGTTGAAATGTTTGGAATAAAAGACCCTACAGCTGATGCAGAGGTAATTTTGACTGCAGTAAACTATTTGAAAGCTCTTGGATTGAATGATTTAGACGTTGAAATAAATTCACTCGGTTGTCCAAAATGCAGAAATGAATTTAAAGACAGATTAAAAGAAGTTTTAAAACCTTATTTAAATGAACTTTGTGAAGATTGTCAAAACAGATATGAAAAAAATCCTTTAAGATTATTAGATTGCAAAGTTGAATCGTGTAAAGAAATTTTTGAAAAACCGGAAGTTCAAGCGGTAATAAAATCAGATTTTATATGTGAAGAATGTGCCTCTCATTATACCGAATTAAAATTATATCTTGAAAAAATGGGAGTAAAATATACCGAAAACAAACTTTTAGTAAGAGGTTTGGATTATTACAATAGGACGGTATTTGAGATTAAATCAAATAATTTGGGTTCTCAAAATGCTGTAGCAGGTGGCGGAAGATATGACAATCTTGTGGAACAACTTGGCGGAGAACCAACTCCGGCGATAGGTTTTGCAATGGGCATGGAAAGATTGATTTCATTACTTCCTCAAAAAACATCTAAAAAACTTGATGCTTATGTTGTATCAAACTTTCAAACCGATGCTTTTGTATTGACTGAAGAATTAAGAAGTCAAGGATTAGAGGTGGAATTTGATTTAACAAACAAAAAATTCACAAAACAACTTGAAAAAGCCTCTAAAGTCGCTAAATATGCGATTATTCTTGGAGAAGATGAAATATTAAAACATCAAGTTTCTATAAAAAATCTTGAAGAAGGAAAACAAATAACAGTTGACCGCGAAAACTGCGTTAAAATGCTGGAATTGTAAGAAAATATATTATTTTTTATAACTCAATATTCCGATTTTATAATTTTTTAAAGAAATGAGTTTTATTATTTTTTCATCTTTTAATAATGGAATATTTTCAGACTTTGCACTCTTTCTTTTATGAAAACGAACAATTTTCATATTATTAAATGCTAAAATAAGTTTCCTTGAATAATCATCTTTCCAAGATGCTGCATAATGGTGAATAGAATAATTTTGTTTTCCTTCTTCTGGCAAACAAAAATAAAAAGAAGGATAAATTATACACTTTTCACAAAGAGTTGTTGCTATATCTGAGTTATAGGGTTTTGATAATCCAAATTTCTCACTAAAATATCTTGAAATTCTTGAAGTATTTGTTGTTAAATTTAATTCACCATTGACAACAAAAGAAATATTATCATATTCTGCCAATAAATCACAAATGATTTTATTATTACATTCACTACCCATTATTGCCGATGTTACTGGAAATACTTTATTATTATATTTTTCATACCCGCTGACAAAATTTTTATCTAAAAATTCATCTATCGAGTTAGTAAGTTCCAAATCTGTATCAAAATAAAAACCACCAAACTTTTTAAGTGCATATAATCTTAAATAATCAGAAACAAAAGCCCATTTTTTATTTTCAAAAGCTTGGTTTAAATATAAATTATCTATAGATTTAAGAGTATCATTGTCCCACTCAATTATTTTATAATCAGGACAAAATTTTTTCCAAGAATCTATACATTTCATAACCAATTCTGACTTTTCACTGTCACCAACCCATACATAATGTATTATTTTAGGAATCATCTCAACCCTTTCTTTCTAAAAATACAAATTTTGCCAAATAAAAACAGATATTTACTATAAAGACTTTCTTTTACTGTAAACAGCGTTTTATTAAATAATTTAAATCTGTAGATTTCCGCTTTGTACAATCCATCAGGAACTTTGATATTATGCTCTTTTATAAACTGTAAAACCTGCTGTCTTACCAATATATAATGCTCGTTTTGAACTTTATTTATACCTTTTTTTACAATAGATTTCGGATTTACAAAATATCTGTAATAAGTATCAGGAACAGTAACTAATTTCTTCGAATAATATAATGAGCGAGCCGTAAAATCTCTATCTTCATAATACATTCCGGGAACAAATTGCAAATTGATTGATTTCAAAAATTCACTGCGATAAATTTTATTCCATACACAACCTTCTCTATATGTTTTACAAACCATATATTTATCTTCAGGAGTTTCATAAATTTTTTCTTCTGTTATGTTTAACCTTTTCGGTTTTTTATTTGGATGTTCTCTTACAAAATCCGCAACCGCTATATCGCAATCATTATTATTCGCAGCATTATAAAGTTTTTCAAAAAAATCTAAATCAACCCAATCATCAGAATCCACAAAACCAATATATTCACCTTTTGCTTGAACCATACCGGTATTTCTTGCAACAGAAAGACCTGCATTTTCTTGATTTATTACAATTATCCTTTTATCCTTATCAGCAAATTCCTTTAAAATTTCTGCAGAATTATCGGTTGAGCCGTCATTTACGCAAATTATTTCAATATCGCTTAATGTCTGATTAACAAGTGCATCCAAACATCTTGTCAAATATTTATAAACATTATAAACAGGTACAATAACACTAACTTTTACCATAAATCTCCAGAGGTTATGTTTTTATCACTTTTATAAACTAATAGTACAATAACATAGTTTTAAAGTAAACATTTGTAATTTTTGATATAAAAAGATTTTTATTCTCTATTAAAAAACTAAATTCAGACTTGATTTTTTTCAAAATATTCTGTATAATAGCTTAATGTAACCGGTATTTGAGGGGTAAATTTATGGCAGAAAAAATCACTATTCGTTCAGACAGAAACACAGATTACAAATTCATGTACAAAGGTGAAGAAGTTGTTTTGGGTGCAGGTAAAATTATCGGCATCGCTGATGGACTTGAACACGTTGTTCTTCCTACTTGTGCAATGAAAATTATGAATAATTTAATTGTTATTAAAGACGATGTAAAAAAATAAAATATTTAACATAAAACATAATAAAAGCAATTATATGAGATCGAAAATTAATATTTTCGGTCTTTTCATTTTTAATAAAATTATC
>CAMGGL010000158.1 GCA_946055575.1 uncultured Candidatus Melainabacteria bacterium | reverse complement strand
AGAGATATTTTACGAAACTTCACATAAGCGCAAATTTTCCTTACATGAATACTTTAATATAATAGGTAGAAATTAGGGTAAATATGTATTATGCAAGTTTCAGGACAAAACAATAATGTAAAAACTCCACAAACGCAATTTACCTCCGGTTGTGCGTATGTTCCGGTTGCAACTCAGACGCAGTATGCACCGGTAGGAAATACCCAAAATCTGCAAGGTGTACAGATGCAATATCCTGGCGGTCAGGTTAATACTCAGCCGCAAGCCGTGCAGCAACAAAATGTTCCGGCACCACAGGCACAATATCCTGCGGGATACAATCCTGTACAAAATACCGTTTATCCTCAATATCAGCAGCCGCAAAATCAAAATCAGAATATCCAAATCCCTCCATCAGCATCGGGAGTTACTATTCAGGTATTCAATCCGTCAGTCCAAACTCCGGGTGCGCAGGCTCCTACTTACAATGTAAATGCGCCATGCTATCCGTCAAATTATTACACCGGACATATGGGCGGAAACCCTGCAAACGGGGCAAACCCTGCAAATACAGACAATAATGCAGCTAATAATGCTGTTACTCAAAATGATAATGAGAAAAAGAAGACAGAAAAACGTAAAATTGTTCAGTTAACGGATGATTATATAAGAAATCTTGAAAGTTATTTAAACAGTCAGGATAAAGCAGTCAGATTGTCTGCAGCGAAAGAAGTTTACTCAAGATTAGAGGAAGATGATTCAAGAAGTGACGACAAAGCTCTAACCGCATTAGTAAACAAGATGCTTCAAGACCCTTCCGATGAAATCAGATTACTAGCTTTAACGGCTTTAGATACAAGAATTTGTAAAGGTGATGATTTTACGGTAGGCGTGCTTAAAAATATGCAGCAAAGCACAGCTGCATACGGACAAGATGCCGTTGATGCAAGCCAAGTTCTGTTAAAAATGTCCGCAAAACAAGTGGAAAAGGAATTTGAAGTAAAGGATAAACCAAAGAAAGAAGACTCTAAAAAGGATGATAAAAAGACAGTAAAGGCGTAGGCAATGAATATAGGCAGAAGTGTAAGCAGATTTTTCAGAAACAATAATTTAATAACAAAAGGTATCGGGCTGGTAACTCTTGGCTGTGTAGGCTATGATGCCCATCATATTGGAAAAATTCAAGCGGATATGTATGCCAGCGAAAAAGATGTATCATCAACTGCTTATTATTTAAATAACACTCTTTATTCAACGAATATGAGTAAAATTCAGGATAAGATAAAAGAAGCATCTTATCAAATGGAGTTGGATCAGGGGTATAAACGCTTTTTCAATGAAGGAATAGGCTATGTTAAAGGTTTTTGTTCAATGCTTGTTTCGCATTGTGTTCCGTTTGCGCTCGGTTTGGGTGCATTATTAACAAAAGGGCTTCCTGCGAAATTAAGTGCTTTTGGTATCGGAATATATGCAGGTTATGAATTTTTGAAAAACTTTTTTGGCTGGGGCGTTCCGCGTGGTCCGTTAGATAGCTAGTTGATTAGGATTTTTCTTTCAGGTACTTTTCGTACAAATCAGGACGTTTTTCTTTTGTTCTTTTCAATTGTTCGTTAAGCCTAAATTCATTAATATCTTTATGATTTCCGTTTAACAGGACTTCCGGTACGTTGTAACCTCTGAAATTTCGTGGTTTAGTGTATTGCGGGTACTCCAAAAGTCCGTTAGAAAAACTATCTTCATTGGCGGATTCAATTTTTCCGAGAGTTCCTTCTATTTTTCGGCTAACCGCATCAATAAGACACAGCGCAGGTAATTCTCCGCCTGTTAAGACAAAATCTCCGATAGAAATTTCTTTTGGCTTAATAATATCTCTAATTCTTTCGTCAAAGCCTTCATAATGACCGCATAGCATAATAATTTGGCTATAGCGAGCCAAATCCAGTACCAAATTTTCAGACAACGGTTCGCCTTGAGGTGAGAGCATTACGGTTACTGAATTATCGTATTTTTCAATACTGTTATATGCATCAACATAAGGTTGCGGCATTAAAACCATACCTGCACCGCCACCATAGGGTGTATCGTCAACTTTTTTATGCTTATTTTCAGTATAATCACGAGGGTTAACAACATTGAGCTCCACGATATTTTCATCTTTTGCTCGTTTCATTATGCTGAAATCAAAGTATGATGAAATAAATTCCGGGAAAAGTGTCAAAACATCAAATCTCATTCCAGCAACCCTTCAAGATTATTAATTAATATTTTTTTGTTTTTTATATCAACTTCCGGCACAATGGCTTTAACAAACGGGATTAAGCAGATTTTTTTTGAGTTTGTTTTTACTGATATCAAATCGCTTGCGCCGTTGTTAGAAACTCCGACAACAAATCCCAGTTTTTTACCGTCAGCGATATCGCAAACATTCAAACCGACCAATTCATCAATCAGAAATTCGTCTTCTTCGAGATTTTCTCTAATGACCGTATCTTCGACGAAAAGCAATTCTCCTTTGTATTCCAATATATCATTAATCGACTCAATCCCTTTGAATTTAACAATCATGATATTTTTATGCGGTTTTGCGCTTACAATTTCTAAAGGGACGTATTCATCGACTTTTTTTAGATATACTTTATCCAAAGCCATGAAAAAATCCTGTTGATTACGGGAGTAACCAACTTTAGCCTCGCCTTTAATTCCATGGAAATTTACAATCTTACCGACTGAAATATACTTAACCATGCTTATTCTTCAGTTTCCTCAACGACTTTAGGTTTTCTGCCGCGTTTTTTCTTAGGTGCTTCTTCTGTAGCCGGAACTTCTGCAGATTCAGCCTGTTTTCTAAATTCTTCCGGAGCATCAGGTCTTTCTTGGTTCCAGCGTTCCAACCCCATTTGAGCTCTTACAAGACCGATACCTACGTGAACTCTCCATTCGTCCATTTTTAATTGAGCTGCAATAATTTTATGGCAACCGATTGGAGGTAACGGCAATAGCGGTTCATACAGCATTTTTATTGCGTTTAACTGATCCGGTGTAATTGCCAGTTTACGTTTCGGGAACGGCAATTTCGGCAACATCATTTTTTGACGAACCAAGTTAATCCCGAAAAATACTTTTCTTGGTTCAAGACCGATTTTTTCACCGATAACTTCGTGAGCATCCGGATTAGGTAGCGGCAACATCAACTTGTATAACAATTCAATTTGTTCAAGTTGTTCTCTGCTAACCAGCAACTGTTTAGGAGCTGCATTACGATTATTCGGTTTTCTGTTATTAAACCTGTTATTTTGCGGACGACGTTGTTGGAAGTTTCCTCCGCGATTGTTGTTGTTAAATCTGTTATTGTTATAACCGCCTTGTCTGTTATTGTAGTTACCTTGTCTGTTATCTCTGTTGTAACCTTGACGATTGTTGTTGTAATTGCGGTTATTATTATGACGGTTATCTCTGTTATATCCGCCTTGATTATTGTACTGACGCTGAGGTCTGTTATATGGTCTCGGGTTGTAGTCGCCACCGCTGGAGTAACTGCTGTAGAATTGCGGTTTATCTTCCGTTGAATAGCTTGCAACCTGTTCTGTCGCCGCTGCCGGTTCTGTCGGCTCGGCTCCCGGCATCATTTTTTTATCCGGATATAAGCAATCAGGGCAAATAACTCTTTTAGGGTTTTTGGTTTCAAACTCACGACCGCACTTAATGCACTTGTTTACATACATAATAAAAGCCTCTTAATTTAAAATAACTAGTCTAAAAATAAAAAATTAAATATCATCCTCACAATAATTAAATCGATTTCTAATAATAAATTTAACTTATATGACTATTGTAACATGCTTTTTTTTAATTCTCAAGTGGTAAAGTATAAATTTATTAAAAAATGGCTATTTATGTAAACTTTTATTACAAAACGGCTTTTGTTCCTAAAGTTTTCATTAAAG
>CAMGGL010000157.1 GCA_946055575.1 uncultured Candidatus Melainabacteria bacterium | reverse complement strand
TTATCAAAAGCGGCTTTTTATTTGTTAACATATTGATTGTGCCAGCTTAAAGTAATACATTGTTTGCCGTGAAATCCTACATTTAGACCCTTGAAAAATTTTTGATTAGGGGTAAAATTGTTTTATAATAAGTAATTTAAAATAGGATATTTATATATGGTAAAAAGTGAATATTTGGAAAAGATGAGAGAGTTTTTCGCCTCGTCTAAGGTTTTAAAAACAGTTTATTTAATTGTTTTTACAGTTCTTGTTACGGCAATTATTGCCTCTCAAAATTTCTTTTTTCAAAGTATTGTAGATAATGGCATTAGTCAACGAGATATTATTGCTCAAAAGACACTTACTGTTGAAGATGTAAAACGTACTGAACAGCATAAGCGTGAAGTGGCGCAGAAAGTTGAGCCGATTTTGGTTCCGGCAGAAGATGATTTTATTAAGTCAAATCTTGATACTATTCAAAATTCTGTTTTCCAAATAAGAAAGAAAAATTCGACAAAAACTGAAAAAATCAATGAACTAAATATTCTTTTTGACCTTTCAGATAATCCTAAGAAAAATTTTATTATAGACTTTTTATTAAATGTAGACGAACCGAGTTTGAAAGAGGCGTTTGATAAGGCATCACTTTCGCTTGTGAATATTTTGCATGTTGGTATCACCGAAAATGACTACGAAAAGGATAATATAAAAACACTTATTCAAAATAATTTGGTATCAAATGTATCAAAGCGTCAAGTTTCTGTAATAACGGCAATGCTTGAGCAGGTAATCGTTCCGAATTTGGTCGTTGATGAAGCTGCGACCGAGATTGCCAAAATGAATGCTCAAGAATCTGTAAAGCCGTACAAGGTTACTTTCCAAAAAGGCGAAAAAATTGTTTTTGAGGGAGAACCGGTAACAAGATTAAAACGAGATGCGTTAAGAGAAGCCGGCTATAATGTATATGAGTTGAACTGGCAAGGTATTTTATCGATTTATATACTTGTTTTATTGGTTACGCTGATATTTATTGCTTATCTCAAGGTTTTTGAAAAAGACTTTTTAGAACCAAGATATCTGTCTTTGGCGGCTATGGTTGCAGCTGTAACATGTTTGATTGCGGTTGTATTACCTACTGGTTTTTCACCTTATGTATTGCCGATACCGGGTGTAATAATAATTTCAGCAATATTTTTAAGCCCGAGAATATCTTTTTTACTTTCGTCTTTGTTGCTTGTCGTTTTGACTGTCGGTATGCAGTATGATGCTCAGTTTATGATTATTTTTGTAATATTATCTCTTATTGGTATGATTACAATTTCCCGCATTCGTTATACAAGGCGTTTTGATTTGATTAAAGTTGGTTTTAATCTTGGTATTGCCGGCGTTTTAATCATGCTGAGTTTATACTTTATCGATAAATGCTTGATTGATGTAAGTAATTATTTGATACTGAAAAATTGTATATACATTTTTGCAAACGGAATTTTGAGTTCAATTGTTGTTTTGGGAGCTTCTCCTTTGTTGGAAGGTACTTTCCATATTATAACCCCTTATGGTTTGGCAGAATTGGGCGATCATAATCAGCCGTTGTTAAAACGTTTGCAAATGGAAGCTCCGGGTACTTACCATCATAGCTTGATGGTCTCTACACTTTGTGAGGCTGCAGCAGAGGCTATTGGTGCAAACCCTATACTTGCAAGAGTCGGTGCATTTTACCATGACATCGGAAAGTTGAAACGTCCGTTGTTTTTTGTTGAAAACCAGTCATATTTTAGTATTGAAAATCCACATAACAAACTAAATCCAAGATTGAGTAAAATGGTAATAACCGCACACCCTAAAGACGGTGTTGAAATTGCTAAGAAAGAAGGTTTACCAAGTATAATCAATGATTTTATTTTACAACATCATGGAGAAGGTATTGCAAAATACTTTTATAACCAAGCAGTTCTTGAAGAAGGTGCAGATAATGTTAAGGAAGAACAATTCCGCTATACAGGTCCAAAACCTAACAGAAAAGAAACCGCTATACTTATGCTTGCAGATGCTGTAGAATCTGCAGTAAGGGCGATGAAAGGTGCATCTTCGGAAGAAATTGAAAATATTATTGATAAAATTATTGTTGAAAGATTAAATGACGGTCAGTTGGCAGACAGTCCGCTAACTTTAAAGGATTTGAAGGTTATTGCTATGACATTTAGCAGAATTTTAAGAGGCATGCAGCACAATAGGATAAAATATCAGGAAAATATTGCAGAAGAATTTGCAAAAAGTAAAATTGAAATGCCAAATAAAATTCTTGATGAAGATTTTGAGAAAAAGATTAAAGAGTTGGAGGAAACAAAAACAAAATCTAATACAGAATGGAATGATAACAATAAAAAGGAATTATGATAAGTTTAAATATATACATAGAAAATGAGTTTCCTGATTGGACACCTGATATTGATAATTTAAAACTTCTTATTGAAAAGATTTTTAATTTTTATATGTCGCAGCCTCATGTCGCCAAAAACTCTTGCTTGTGCGGTTATGAGTATAAGACCGTTTCTTTTGATTTCTTGTTTACAAATTCAAAAAAAACTCATCAAATTAACAAAGAGTACCGAAACAAGGATTATCCTGCGGATATTATTACTTTTGCCGTATTTGCGGATTCAGCTGAGGATGAAAGGTTTGTATTGGATTTTGAAATTAATTTAGGTGAGATTATAATAGGATTAGATAAGATTATCGAAGAATCTGAAAAAAAACAAGTTGAAAAAGATACAGAATTGCTTTTTATGATAAGTCACGGTATTATGCACTTGTTGGGGTATGATCATCAAACAGAAAATGATTTTCAATTTGTAGTAGATAATCAAAAGCTGGCATTGAAAAGTATGGGAATTGATTATGACAAAATATAAAAAACAGAATTTTTCAAATACGTTTAAAAATGCAAGAAAAGGTATGAGATTAACAATCAAAAGCGAACGTAATATAAGAGTCCATTTTTTTGTAGCGGTACTTGTTTTAATTACTGCATATTGTCTTAGCTTTTCAATAACAAAATTCTGTATACTGTTCTTGACTATTGCTGCAGTAATTTCGGCAGAAATGTTCAATTCAGCAATAGAGTTTTCCTTGGATGCGATTTTTCACAATAAATATTCAAGAATGGTCGGAATGGCAAAAGATATTGCTGCAGGTGCGGTTATGGTGGTTACAATTACTGCAGTTTTAATAGGTGCATTACTCTTTGTGCCTGCAATTATTGATGTTTTGGCAAAATAATCAAATACAAAAGCGCTCAAACCCTATTAGTTTGAGCGCTTAAACTTTTTAGTTTGAGTGTTTTATTAATTATTACTCAAAACAAGTCTGAAAGTCGCAAGATTTTTAATTGACAACATAGTATGCTTGTTGTGTTGTTCTTCTGAAATGTCAAAAATTCTTATAATTCTTTGAATTTCTGCTAAATCACTGTATGAGTCAATTTTGTACACATTTTCTATTGGATCTGTAATAACTGACATTAATGTGTTTAATTCCTGTTCTTTCATAACCTGTTGAATCCTCTTTCCTAGATACATTTATATAAAGTATTTTTTTTGAGCAAAATTGCCTTTTTAGAGAGTTTTATGTTAATATTTCTTAACAATAGGTTTAAGCCAGATAGTCACACATTTGTGCTACAACGTCAGTTGTGTTGTTTGGATGCTCCAAGCTGTAAGGTCCGTTTCCGTAAATTGCGGAGGCAAAATTACCTGAAGCCTTAGTCAAAGTTTTCTGTTCGTTATAATCGGTTTCAGGCAAACCTTTTACTGCACCGCTTTTAAGCGAACTCGGATTGAAGCTTGCCGGTTCTAAAGGTGTAAATTTGTTAATGTTGAGGTAAGTATTTCCCATAGAATTAATATCCCTATTAATATTATAAATTATGTTGTAATATTTTTAAAGGTGTAAATGT
>CAMGGL010000156.1 GCA_946055575.1 uncultured Candidatus Melainabacteria bacterium | reverse complement strand
TTCATTGTCTATTGCAATTTGCCGTGCCATAGTTCCTGAAGTATATTCATAAATAATCAACTCCCTTGCAGTACCACAACATACCACAAGAGAGCTTCAATGTCCAGATAAACTTTATTTTTTCGATTATATAATAATTCGTTAAACTTGTAATATCTCACTATTTTAGATAATAACATTTTTAATTCTGTTTGCTATTTCATATACAATAGGAACCACAACTGTATTGCCGCATTGTTTATACATATTTTTTAGTGAAATATTGGGAAAATCAAATGATGGCGGAAATCCCTGCAAAGCAAGGCATTCTTTCGGTGTTATTGTCCTAATTCCGAAGTTGTCTTTGATAATAGGCACACGGTTATACCATGTTCCCATATTTGCTTTAAGCGTAAAAGATATTCCGTCCTTGCTCTTTTGAATGCCGTAATCGGAAAATCTGTATATTTGATTTTCGTCGGTAATTGCCTTTTTCAGTTTTCTATATTGTGATGAATTTTCATCAATATAAAATCTTTCATCTGCTTTTTTTGAACGGTCAATAATATCAAATATATGCTTTTTCAATGGCTGCTCTTCGGGAAATCCGAATCTGTTGCACATTTCAAAATTTTTGAAAGCAACGATATATGTCCTTGTCCTGTGCTGCGGTATTTCGTAATCACAGGCATCTGCAATAATATATCTTATGTAGTAGTTCCTTTCCGACAGTTCGTTGTGAATACGGTTAAAGGTTTTTCCATTGTCGTGTTCCGTAAGATTTGCAACATTCTCTAAAAAAATTATTTCAGGTTTCTTTTTGTCTGCTATACGCATAATTTCAAAAAAGAGATTACCTCGTTCATCTGCAAATCCTTTTCTGTTTCCGCACACCGAAAAAGATTGACAGGGAAATCCTGCAGTTAATATATCAAAATCCGGTATAGTGTCTAAGTTGATATTCCTTATATCTTCTTCAACCAAAACTGTATTAGGAAAATTGTGCCGATATGTATTGCAGGCATCTTTATCAATTTCATTTGCCCAAGCAATTTCAAATCCTGCTTGTTCAAATCCCAGATCAATTCCTCCGATACCTGCAAACAAACTGCATACTTTGGGTTTATAATTCATCACTTTATAAATCTTACTTGCAAATTAAGTTTTAAGTAGTATTTTTCATCCTCTTTGTATATACAACCAAATCCGTGCCGAGATGTACTTGCCGTTTCAAATTTAGTATTATTAATCAGATAAATTTCAAATTCATTTCTATTAAACAAGTGATAGCAAAGTACCTCTCCGTCTTCTCTTACCACAATATAACCGCCGGTAGCATCTGCTGTTCCGTCCCATACTTTTGACGGGAGCATACCCAATGCACATTCCGCCAGTAGTTTTTTGAATTTGTATTCATAAAACGGATGACCTTTTGATAAATCATAGTAAAGAGGATTATGCTCGTTCAACGAATCAAGCGAATTTCTTACCGTATTGACTCCGGATGAATAATATTCTTTAAGCATATATGCGCATATTTTCGGAAGATCTCCGTCAATAAGCAATAAATTGCTTTCAAACATATCATTTTCCATTGAATCATATTTTATATCACAATTATGGCTGTTTAAGACTTCAAATCTATCTTTGAATTTCTTTGAGCAGGTATTAAACTCATTCATCACATCATCATTGATATTACCCGTTACTTCAAAAATAAAGTTTGTTGTTTTTCCGGCATTAACAAGAGTAGACGGACTACCGAGTCTTGATTTGATACTGAAGCCCTGAACGGTTTCGTATCCTGTATTAATATCGTGAATTTTTATACGAATATCAGCTTTGTCCGAAGACTTCGCTTTTAATGTCCGAACACTAAGTGAATTAAGAAAATCTGCTGTATCGGGGAGTTCAAATGATGAAGCCGTTGCAGAAACAATTTCATGATATAATCTATCGGCTGCCTGTTTGAATTCACAACATGGTAAAGTAAGTAATTCCGAATCATCATCTGTATTTACAACTGTTACAGTATCGATTGTGCGATTAATTCTAAATTCCAGTTTGCCGATAGGCTCGGTGCGAATAATGTTGATAATGTTATAAAACATATCATCCTTTTTATTCAAATCAGCATCGGCAGCATATAACTTCTTAATTTCAAGCAAACGGAGAAACGCATATATTTCACTCCATTCGCCTTTATTACCCGATAGTTTAGTCATATCAAGCACCTCTTTAATCTTTTTTGCTATTGATTCAATAACATTGACAGTAACACTGTTTCCGAATTGTTTATATAAATGAACATCCGCAAGAGGAAGATTAAACGAATCCGGGAAGCCCTGCAATCGAGCCCATTCGCGAGGAGTCATTTTTCTGATTCCTTCTTTGTTTATTTCGCCTTTAATATGTGTTGTAGGCGTTAAATCCTTTTGGCGCTTATCTATGAGCAAATTGCGTTCTCTGCCCATTCCGCCGCAAACTATTGCTCCTGCAATTCCATCCCAATCACGAATTTCATATCCGAAGCCATTACCTTTTGATTCGTGACGAGCTTTATGTCTTCTCAGCGTTTCTACATAAACATCACTTAAATAATATTTCGCCGGTACAGCTTCTTTTTCAATAATATCTTTAATTCGTTTAGTATCGTCTGTTGCTTTTGGAAAAATAAACTCTTCGGGAGCAATATCATTTCGAAAGGCAACAATATAAATTCTTTCTCTGTTTTGAGGTACTCCGAAATCTTTACTGTTTAAAACATCACTAAATACTTTATATCCTAAATTTTCAAAAGTCTTTTCTATTATCTCGAATGTTCTGCCTTTGTCATGAATTTTCAAACCTTTTACATTTTCACAGAAAATGACTTTGGGTTTGTGCTTTTCACATATTCTTGCTACATCAAGAAACAGGGTGCCTCTGCAAAGTCCCTTGTAATTATCATTGAACCCCTGACGCTTACCTGCAAGACTAAACGCTTGGCAAGGAAACCCTGCAAGACAAATATCAAAATCAGGAATATCATTTTCATCAATTTTTGTAATATCTCCTGCGATTTCAAATTCATCCTTAAAATTGGCTTTATATGTTTTTTGTGCATATTCATCCCATTCGCTTACAAATACTGTACTGATTTCATTGCCGAATGCTTTTTCAAAACCGAGACGGATTCCGCCTATTCCTGCAAATAAATCTATGGATTTGTATTTAGACATTTTTTCTTACCACCCTCTCGATTTCATCTGCACACGCCTGCAAATTCTTTTTTATGTCATTTCCCCAAAATCTCAGTACCGTCCAATCGGATTTTTCAAGAGTCTCATTAACTTCTTTATCACGTTGCATATTTCTCTCGATTTTAGGTATCCAAAAATCACGATTTGACTTAATTTCTTTTTGTTTGTTTTCCCAATCATACCCGTGAAAAAATTCACTGTCACAAAAAACTGCAACCTTTTTGCCAATAAAGACAATATCAGGCTTTCCGAAAACCTTTTTAGAATTCTTTTGGTAACGCAAACCTCTTGACCAAAGTTCTTTTCTCAGCAAAACTTCGATTTTTGTATTCTTGTTTTTTACAGCTTGCATATTCTTATGTCGCTGTTCAGGTGTATGATTGTCCATATTAAAGTCTCACTAAATATTTTATACCTATAATATCATAATAAGTTTCAAATATCAATTAAAACGACAAAAATCAATAACATTACATATTTTGTTTTTAAAATATGCCAACATATGATAAATTTAATAATTCGCACGGTTCGACAAATTTTGATAGACTATATATTGTACTATATCTATTGAAAGGAGGCGAGCTGATGAGTTATCAAAAATTATTAGAGCAGGTTGCAAGGGAGCATAACACTACTCCGGAAGAAGTGGATGTTGAAATGCGTAATGCTTTGCATATGGCTGGATATGATATTGAACCGGCTATGTTTATTGCACTTGCTACTGCAAAAGCGAAAAAGACTATATATCGTAATTAGTATAATT
>CAMGGL010000155.1 GCA_946055575.1 uncultured Candidatus Melainabacteria bacterium | reverse complement strand
TTTGTAAAACAAATGTTTCAGAAGGAATTGGCGGTTGAGGACCTATTCCTATTTTAAGTCTTGCAATTTGTTGTGTCCCTACTGATTTTATGACGGATTTAATTCCGTTGTGTCCGCCGTCAGAGCCGTTTGGTCTGAAACGCATTTTCCCAAGTTCCAAAGATAAATCATCGTATACAATCAATACGTCTTGCGTTTCTATTTTGTAGTAGTTCATAACAAGTTGTACTGCTTCTCCTGATAAATTCATGTATGTTGTAGGTTTTATAAGTATAATGTCTTCATTGTTATGTTTGAATTTCGTGATATAACATTTTAATTTTCGTTCTTCTTTAAAAGATAAATTGTTCATGATTGCAAGTTTGTCAATGACCATAAATCCTGCATTATGTCTTGTAAAACAATATTTATCCCCGATATTTCCAAGCCCTGCGACAAGTTTCATATTAGATATCCTCTTTGATGTTATTAATCTTATATTTACTATTTTAACGTAAATAAATATTACCATAATGGTATAGCAAATGTATGCTTAACAAAAAGATAAAAACTAACTAAATTATTGAAAAACAATGAGGTAAAAATATGAAACATGAAATTCAAGCGAAAAAAAGTTCACAAAAACTTGCCGATTTTTTAACAAAAAATTCGCTTCACAAAAAAGATTTTGCGGAAATGATTGGAGTTACACTATCTTATGTCTACAATCTGATTGATGAAACAATCCCGTTTTCAACAAGGAGTACGACATTAGAGCGTATTGCAACCGTTATGGATGTTGCGCCCGAAGAATTTGAGGAGTATAAAATACCCCAAGAACCAATTTTAAAAGATGATACAATTGAGCTTTTAAAGAGCATGATAAAAGAGAAAAAGATGACAATTGTTACTTTTTTAAAAGCATTTCCACGAAAAAAACGTGTTGAAATTGTTGACATGCTGCGAGGAGCTTACCCTATTCCGATTGATTTTAAAGAATTAACGATGATAGGTCAAATATTGGATTTGGATAAAAATGATATCTATAATATTTGGGAAGAACGTATAAAACAGGTGTTGGAAACAAACGGAATGAATTTGGCAAGCAATTCTGCGCTTATCAATTCTATGTTTGAATGCGCAAGAAAGTATGCAGATATATAAATATTAAGCCCTTCTAAAAGAGGGGCTTTTTAAATAAAAAATAAATGTTGACAATAAAAAATGTTCTTGATAGAATAAGTTTACACGGTGAAAGCCGATAGTTGGAAATATAAATAGATAATTTGCGCTTGTAGCTCAGCAGGTAGAGCACTCCCCTTTTAAGGGATAGGTCGCGCGTTCGAATCGCGCCAAGCGCAAATTTTTATTGCTAATAAAGACAAGGGTTTTAAACCCTTGTCTTATTTTAAGTATTTATAATCCGATTTTTTTATTGAGTTTTAATTGTTCGATAATATCAAGGACCGAA
Organism: uncultured Candidatus Melainabacteria bacterium; assembly: GCA_946055575.1. Lineage (GTDB taxonomy): Bacteria > Cyanobacteriota > Vampirovibrionia > Gastranaerophilales > Gastranaerophilaceae > Zag111. The sequence continues at coordinate 2,552 of CAMGGL010000155.1, read as the reverse complement.
GCAATTTCTTTAAACAGTTCAATAAAAGTTTCTTTCCCTGTTTTGCTGAATGCTTTTACCATTTCGAACATGTCTCTGCCTGTGTGAATTGCTATTACAATTTTGTTATTTTTAAAAGACACACGTGTGTATTGTGCTTTAAATGAGGTTTTTAAGTTTTTCAACCGCTCAATAAATGTAGTTGTTAAAAGGTAGCGTGCTTCAATCTGGTTGTTAGACCAAACAGTATAATCTTTTTCAAATTCGATATCTTCAAGTTTTACTTCACTGTATTCGCTTTTATTAACATTGATGGCTTTGCCGTCTTTTGTGTTATCAAGAATAAATGTGTGCCCCTCAAAGTTTTTATTCATATCAAATTCTATCATAACTCCTCTAAAACCGGTGCTGCGGTGTCGATACAGTTTGGTGATAATATTAATTATAAATTTAATACTAACAACAAATATTGTTGCAGCAATCAATGTTGCTGTTATTTTTGAGGCTCCAAGTTTTACAATTGTACCTATAACTGCATAGTATAATGAAAGTATTTGAACCCCTGCTACTAATAGAATAAGAGCTATAATGATTCCAAAAAATGATATAACAGGAATACAGAAAATAAGACACCCTAAATCTGCGGCGACAGGCGGTATTACGGTTATTTCTTTTATTGAAAATGGTACATTTTCATATTTCCCGTCAATACAATCATCAAATGAAATCCCCAAAATATTAAATATATTTAGCTCCTTAATTTTATTTACATCGCTCCAAATATTAGTGTACAAAGCTTGTTGAGATTTTGTTATTTGTAGATATTCCGGTGCGATATTCGCTAAATTTGAGCTTCGTTTTTTTAATTTATATAGTTTGTCTTCGAGTATCTTGTTTGAGATATTGAGATTATACCAATGTAGGTCTCCGAAAATTTTTACAAAATCGTCCATTAGCTGAATTTTCAGATCTGTATCAATATCAAGTTCTATAGTTCTTCCGGCTTTTATTATAAGTGCAGCTGTTCCGACAATAAAAGTAAAAAAGCTAAAAAGCTGTAACGGAAATAACTTGAATAGACTTGTTATTACGCAAACTATAATTGAAATAATGATACTGTATAAAATTATAAGATTTATATCTTTTTTGCGTTTTGCTTCATTATGAAGTTTTAGCTTTGGTTGAAATCTATTGATGTAAAATTCACTTAATTTTCTTTGAAGCTCCAGGTATTTTCCCAGTTCCATAATATTCTCCTAGTTAGAATTTACAAAATTTTCATGTCCGTTTTGACAAATAATGGCGGTAAGCGGTGCGTTTTTGTATTTGCCGCAACCTGTATCAATACAGATTTTATCTTCTTTAATCATCGGAGTGTCAAATTCAGTATGACCAAAAATGATTTTGTACGGTAAATTATGTCTTTTGTTGAAAAATTCGCTTCTGATATAAACCATGTCAACTAAACTTTGGCTTTCTAACGGAATACCAGCTCGGATGCCGGCATGTACAAAAAGATAGTTTCCATTTATATAATAGGGCTTTAAGCTGTTAAAAAAGTCCCCGTGAATTTTAAAAATGTTTTCAAAGTTGCCGTAACTTTTTGCAGTCGCATCTCCTCCGTAATTCCAAAACAGGTAATTGTAGTATTCATCTTCATTTGCGTGTAAAAGAGCATACTCATGCGAACCGATAAGATAAACACAATTGCAAACTTCTTGCATTGAAATGATTTTCTCGACAACTTCTTTGGATTTGCTTCCTCTGTCGATATAATCTCCCATAAAAACAAGGGTATCCGTTTCTTGCGGGTTTACTTTTTCTAATACCCTGCAAAGTTTGTCATACTCTCCATGTATATCTGAAATGCCAACAATCCTCATAGTTATAGTCTATCATAAAAAAGTCCAAAACCTAAAGTTTTGGACTTTTTACTTATCTAAAACGCGTTGCGAGCATATTGTTATCCGCTTCTAGTAAAACATTGAGATATAACAGTTGATTTGCAACCGATTTATCTAAATCCACAAATTCTGCCCCTGCTCTGCTTGTTGTTGCTGATACAATCTTGGCATTTGCGTTGATATCCAAATCCTTGTACATGATATGAACAGGAATTACATCACCGACTTTGAGTTTGTTATCATGTTTTACTGCAATTCCGCCTCTTGAAATATCAATTAACTTACTTACTCCATTATTAGATTTTTCCATAAGTACCGGTTTTGAAATTTCATTTACGTTAAATCTCATATATTGGCGTTTGTCAATGGTATATAGCGCATTGTCAATATCTTTTCTTTGAATATATGCTACACTACCGTCTACGTTAACAGAGGTTTCTTCCTCATCAGGGTCAGGATCGATATCAGTATCCGTATCAGTATCAATGTCAGTATCTGTATCAGAATCGCTGTCATCATCCGGATCAGGTTTTGGATCTGGCTCCGGATCTGGATCAGGATTAGGATCCGGATCAATCTCATCAGGCATTTCTAACGGAGTATCATCAGCGATGTTGTCATCATCATCCACATCTGATTTTTCACCGTCGAAAATGCCGTCACCATCGC
>CAMGGL010000154.1 GCA_946055575.1 uncultured Candidatus Melainabacteria bacterium | reverse complement strand
GGGGAATTACTTCCCCTTTTTTATTGCGCAGGTATTGCAGAATTTGTTATAGATCCTGAAATGTCTTGGATTATTCGGGGTGTTGGCAGAGTAACGTCTGACCGACACCTTACGGGCTAGACTTCGTCGTCGCCCTACCGAAAATCCGCAAGTTCAGGATGACAGGTTTGTTATACCCTTACATCTAAATAGATCCTGAAACAAGTTCAGGATGACATACTAGTATTACCGTAGTAAACTTATACCAAAATCTGCAAAAATCCGCAATTCAGGATGAAATGAGTGTAAAACCTTGAACAGACCACACTTCAGCACTCTCGTATCTTAGGAGAGGGTGGCTTTCTTTCGTTTATTTCTTTTTTTGCTTTCAATTTATACTTTTGTAACAATTTCATAACATTTCTCAAGTTTTTACTTAAAGTTGCCGTATACATATCTGTAAATATTTAACGCGGGGTGTGTAAACCATGTATAATGAAATGCTTAAAAAGAAAATTATTGCTGAACTTAAGGAGTTAATTAAGAAAGCAGAGAGTTTTGAGAGAGATGCAGATGCTTATTCTGAATTTATGAAAGTGATGATTTTAAATACATATAGCGAGAATTAGTCATAAGAGTAATGTTTTTTTGATATGTAACGCTTAAATTATTGCTATGGATATTGTAATAATTGGCGGGGTTGCAGCAGGCGCAAAAGCTGCAGCAAAAATAAAACGTTTACTTCCGGATGCAAAAGTTTCAATCTATACCGATGATACGCATGTTTCTTATTCCTCTTGCGGATTACCGTATTATATCGAGGGTAATTTTTCTGATTACAGAGCATTGCTCGTTCGCTCGGTTGAAGAATTTAATGCTGCAGGTATTGATGTATTTTTAGAAACTCGTGTCGAAAAAATACTTATACCTCAACAACAGGTTCTTGCAGTCGGGAAAGTCGGAACTCGGCTTGTAAATTACGATAAACTGATTATCGCAACAGGCGCCAGACCTTTTATTCCGAACATAAAAGGAATAAATGACTTTAAAAACATTTTCACTCTGAGAAAAATTGAAGACGGAATAAAAATTAGGCAAAAAATGCTTAAATCAAAACACGTTGTCATAATCGGCAGCGGGTTTATAGGCTTGGAACTCCTTGAAGCCTTTGTAAAAAACGGTCTTGATGTTGTGGTGATAGAAAAAAATAATCGCATCATGTCGGCATTTGATGAGGATATGTCAGATTTAATAAGAAAAAGGCTTGAAGCAATTCCAGAGAGAAAATTCAGATTTTATACAGGTGAAACTGTTTCTGAGTTTATTGGAACTTCTTATGAAGTTGAAACCGTTAAAACAACTTCAGGAAAAGAGTTTAAAACGGATTTGGTAATATTAAGCGCAGGAATAGTTCCCAATAGCGAAATCGCTCAAGATGCAGGAATAAAAATAGGCAATTCAAAAGCAATAAAAGTGAACAAACTTATGCAAACTTCTGCTCCAAATATTTATGCTTGCGGTGATTGTTGTGAAGAACATCATTTAATCAACGGGCATTCAGTTTTGGGACCTTTAGGCTCTACTGCAAACAAAGAAGGCAGATGCGCGGCAATGAATGCTGCAGGAATTTATACTGTTTTTGAAGGAGTTTTAGGTTCTGCTGTTTCCAGATGTCTTAATACTACAATGTCAATGACAGGATTTACCGAAAAAGAGGCAAAATCATTTGGATACACACCAGTTACAGCAGTTGTATCAAAAACTGACATGGTTTCTTATATGCCCGAAGCAGGAGAAATTACCCTAAAAGTCGTCGCTGATAAAGTTACCGGATTATTATTGGGCGGACAAGCTATCGGCTCAATCGGTGCAGATAAAAGAATAAACTCGCTTGCAAGCGCACTTGTTGGACATTTAACAGTAAATGAATACAAAAATAGTGATTTTACATATTCCCCGCCGTATTCTCCGACAATAGACCCAATTCTCGATGCTATGAATATTTTGTGTTCAAAATTAGCTAGGCATTGTTAAATATGTGTTTTGCAACACCTTCACCCATAGAAAAACAGTTAGCCTGAACCCTTAATGCACCTTGTGCAAAATAATCAGCACTTAAACATCTGCCAACAATATATAAATTATCATAATCTGCCGACATGAGAGATTCTATAGGAAGTTGATATTCTCCTGTTTGTATCAAATTTGAAGCGTTTTTATCTTTTGAATGAACATCAACAGGATAAGTTGATATAAGCACAGGATGCTCAAAAGTCATTCCACTCTTCAAATCCTCAATTGTATATACGTACTTACCCTTAATTCTATTGGAAACTCTTACTCCTAGATTATCCGAAATGTTGACGACATAAGCATTTTCAAAGCCCGGCAAATATTTAATACAGAACTCAGAAAGTCTTAAAATACTTGCTCTTGCAGCTAACAAAGCCTTCGTTCGGTCAAAAACATCGCAAGGATTTAGGTTTTCAACAACTCTTGGACAGTTAAAAGCAACAGCATCAGGAGTTCCGGCAACCGAAAACATTTGAAAATAGTTGCAATCTCGCTCGTTTAGGACATTATCGCTTATTGCTCTTTTAAATATTGGAGCTAAAGCCCAATGTTTATTAGTATCCCAAGTATATGCAGTAGAAAAATAGGTGTATTTATCAGCTTTTTGGACTGTTGTAACATTCCTATCCTCATCAAATTGATAAATCCAATTTGCAAATTTTTCCGAATCTACGCCACTCATAATAAAACGCAAACTCATTGGTTGAAATTCCGAATTGTCATCTAAAATTTCGCAATTAATTTTTTTTGAAAAATTTCCATCACCTGTCGCGTCTATAAAGTATTTCGCTCCGATACATACCGATAATCTATTGTTGTCCGTTATAGTGTTATTAGTATATATCTTATCGTAATATAGTGATAATATTTTTGCAACTTCAATAGATTTAATCATCTTATTATTAGTTACAATATTATTTATATTTGCATTAAAAATAATATCAACATTTGCATCTGACATCATTTTATCCAGAATAATTTTTAATAATTCAGGATTGAACCAGCCTGAATTCCCGTTGTAAGTAACTTGCGCATTGATTTTTTCCATCTCAGAAATCAAGGTTTTATAAAAATCAGTATTTATTGAATTCTTGCCTGTAAACATAACCGGAACAACTAAACCGGAGGTCATGGCACCTCCTAAGCAGCCACCTTGTTCTACAATCAACGTCTTTAATCCGAGTTTTCCTGCAGTATATGCTGCAGCGCACCCTGAAGTTCCACCACCTATTACAACAACATCATATTTTTTATCCATGAAAAGCTCCTTTTTCTTTCATATATCGAGAACTGGAAATTCTGTCAGAATTTTTTACTTCTAAATTTCTACAGCTCGTGAGAGCCTCATTAAGCCCTGTTAAATTTTTGTCGCGATAAAATATACCTGCTCGTGTTTTTATTAGCCCTAAATCAAATTCTGAGAGGTCATGTTTTATCAATGCCGAATTTTTTACACCAATAGTGCCAATTACATTATTCTCTTTGTTCATTATATTACCGATTTTAAAACCGGCTTCAAGCATTGCTCCACGAACAGCAGCAGATTTTGAATAAGTCATAAGCATTCCGTCGACATCTAAGTGTGAATATAATTGGCAGAAAAATTCGTATGACCACAAGCAAGGACATTTTGCAGGTGAAAAAGCGTCCAGAAAAATTAAATCATATAAATTCTTATCTTTTTGAATAACCTGTCTTGCATCATCAATTTCCAAAGTAAAATCAATATCCGCCAAATTAGAGCTTTTTAATAGTCTTTTATAACGATTAGAAATATACTTATAATATATATTATGTAAATAGAGGATAGCTGAACGTTTATTTGCCAATTTTAATGGACTTTTTGAGGAATTTTTATATAATAAGCATAATTGACCGTCTAAATAAGCTTTGTATTGGCTGTTGTTAATAATTGATACAACCTCATTATTACTATAAAAATCTTCGTATTTTTCGGC
>CAMGGL010000153.1 GCA_946055575.1 uncultured Candidatus Melainabacteria bacterium | reverse complement strand
AGAGCTTTCATCTATTAATGGGGAAGATTTAAGGTTACCATATTCTATGCTAAGCATAGCAAATACAAAATCAAATGATTTTTATACAAGGACTTGTAAAGAACGGGGTTTTACACCTCATCCGGCAAGAATGCCATTAGAATTAGCTAGCTTTTTTATTGATTTTTTAACTGATGAAGGAGATATAGTATTTGATCCTTTTGGAGGAAGCAATACTACAGGTTTTTGTGCAGAAAAAGCTAATAGAAAATGGGTAAGCATAGAAGCAAATGAAGATTATGGTAAACAATCCATGATTAGATTTGAGGATCCCTTAATTGAAACAAAAATTAAAACAAATATGGAGTAATGGTATGAGTATCGTTGATGAAATTAAAGTTATGGCAGATGTTGATATTTTTGAATCGGCAAAGAAAAAAGATTTATTTGTTGGTCGACCTTATTATCTTGATTATGATAAAGCGTACATTTTGATTACTGATGCTTGGAAAGAAAAGGTTGGCGGTGTTCCACAGGGCTGCTTTTTGCTTGCGTTTTATGAAAATTCTAAAGATAATGTTGAAGAATGTTTATTGTTAAGAACTTTAAGACCATCGAAATTACCTACAGATAATGCTGTTATTTCATCAATGGTAGAATATTATAAGGATAATTTAAAAACTTCCGGCAGCAATAATCAGTTAGATGATTATACGAAATATACTTTTAGTTTTTCCGGACTTGAATGCCGTATATTGGGAACATTTTATAAAGATCAGAAAGGTAATGTAACATTTGGTGCGGATATAGAGAATTTTTATAGTGCTCATAATTATGTTGTATATAAGCCAACTGGTAAAGTATTAGAAAAAATTGTTAATTTCCGCGATGGCAATTCTGTTGTTGGCGGGAATAATGATGTCAAAATCGGGAAAGTGAGATACAGTTCAAGTTTACGTTTTCAAGGAAATGAACAAAATGTCCCGGTTTATATAACACCTCAAGATTTTTTAGGCAAGCGCACAGCTTTATTTGGTATGACAAGAACTGGTAAATCTAATACTGTAAAAAAAGTTATTGATGCCACAACAGAAATTAGCCAAAAAGCAAGCCCTTCAACGCAAATTGTAAGTACATCCGTGGCTGATAACTTAAAGTCATTTGATGATTATGGCAATCCTAAACTTCCGGTTGGGCAGATAATATTTGACATTAACGGTGAATACGCAAATGCTAATATGCAGGATTCTGGTACTGCAATTTTTGAAAAGTATAGAGATTTAACAACAAGATATAGTGTCATAGATAAAGAAGATTTTAAAATACTAAAATTAAATTTCTATAATGATATTGAAGCTGGATTTGATCTTATATGTAACACACTAGAGGGGGAAACTGGTGACTACATTAAAAGTTTTCTTGCAATTGACTTTACAAAACCTGATCCTAATGAAAACCGTGGAGATTATACAAGGTGGCAAAGGAAAGTAGCAGCTTATCAATGCTGTTTATCTAAGGCGGGATATAGAGTTCCAAGCGGTTTTAAATTAACATTTCAAGGGAAAAAAGAAATTAATTGTTCTATAAAAGAGAATGATGAAATTGATCCTAGTAAAGGTATTAGCATAGATGATGCAATTACTTGGTTTACGTGGGTTGCGGAGAATTATAATTCAAATGAATTTTTCGATAATTATAAAAAGAAAGAAGGCAAAGAATGGTTAGACGAAGAACTAAAATCAATATTAGTAATGCTAACTCAGAAAAGAACTCTTTCTTCCGGTCAAGTATCAGGTTATAGAAAATTAGTATCATTAAATAAATATCATACAAACACAACAAAAAGTTCTTTTACACAAGAAATTCTTGAAGATTTACGTAATGGTAAGATTGTTATTATTGACCTGTCACAAGGTGATCCTAAAATACAACAAACCTTTTCAGAAAGAATTTGCAAGAGTGTTTTTCAAGATGCAATGAATTCATTTGTAAATAATACTCCAAATAATTTTATTCAATTTTATTTTGAAGAAGCACATAACCTATTCCCTAAGAAAGATGATAAAGACTTGAGTCAAATATATAATAGGATTGCAAAAGAAGGTGCAAAATTGAATTTGGGTATGATTTATGCAACACAAGAAGTAAGTTCTATTAGTTCTAACATTTTGAAAAATACTCAAAATTGGTTTATTGCACATTTAAATAATGATGACGAGATAAAAGAAATTCGCAAATTTTATGATTTTGAAGATTTTTGTGAGAGTTTGATAAAATATAGCTCAGGCAGCGATAAGGGTTTTATCAGAATGAAAACTTATTCCAATGCATTTATTGTTCCTGTTCAAATAGACAGATTTACCTCAGAAAGTTCTAATTCATAGGTGGATACAATGAGTTATAATAATAAATATTCCAATAAACCTTTTGAATCCGCTAGTAAAACCAATCATACAAGTATTATTAACGATAGAGACGTAAAGAATTTCTTGAGCGATTGTCATATTCCTTCATTTGATAAAGATATTTCTCAACAAGATATGCAAAACTATTTTCTTGAAAATCTTGAAAATAATCCAATAAAAAACATTATTGCTATTGATGGAGGTTTTACAGATGTCTTTGTTAGAAAGGAATTTCCTTCTTCAACAATTGCCTTCTTTCAATTTGGAGCTTTATTTTTTAAATATCAAGACTTAATTGAAATGGAAGAAAAACCTTTTATAGATCCGGATGATTTTTCTAAACTACAGAATATGCAAAGAATGAAATTAGTTCTCCCTACAAAAGGAGTTACATTTAAAGATGAAATAGATCTAATAAATTCTGTTAGAAGATCTATATATGATTTTTTTGTCAATAATATTGAAAATCAAGGTTTAATAAAAGCTTTAAAATGGTTAATCTTTGAGGAATATAATTCTAATAGTGAAATAACCTGGACTATTGCGCAATGTCCACATTGCACAAAATCTATAACCTTTAGAAGAAGTGATTTATCTTCTGATTGCACCTTTAAATGTCCTCATTGCAATGAAACTATATATTTAACAGATGTTTTTAGATTACATGAGGTCGTTGATAATGAAATTGGGGCAGGTGGAATCTTAGGTTATTTATGTACTACTATTGAACAGCTAATAATTGTTTATTTGATAAAAGAGATTCTTAATACAAAAGCAGATATCTTGAAAGAAACATTGATAGTTAAAGATGGTCCCTTGGCATTCTTTGGTCAGACCGCTAATATACATAAACCAATGAAAAAATTAATAAAATACTTGAATAAAAATTATACAATAAATTTAGTTGGTTTAGAAAAAAGTGGAGCTTTTGTCGAACATGCTGAAATGATATCCGATAAATTAAAGAATAACCAAATTGTATTATTGGGTAATAGTTACATATATAAGTATATTTTACCAGGACAACCTAGACCTGGATCCATTTATGGAGAGACTACATACTATAGTCATAAGCTAATTTATAAATCAAAATATGATAATATTTACATAGCATCCATACCAACAATGGATTTAAAGGCTGAACCGAATTTATCTGATTATATAAATTTACCAATCATATTAAATAATATTGCATATTTAAAATGCGATTTATATTACAATTCTCTAGTTCCTGTTGTATTGGCCAATAAACTTGTTTCATTATCAGACCATCCTAGTGCTGATATATTGAAGAGTTTTGCACAACAAAATTTATTATAAATAAAACAAATAATGTATTCATGGAAGTAATATTTTAGCACCGTTATATAGATAAAATAAGTTGTCGAATGATTAAGTTTTCAAGTTTTGAATATAGTCTTGTGTAATTATCGGTATTATTTTTGCAATGAATAGCCTCATTATGGATGATATTTAGCAAATAGTAATTTTCTGAAAGATCTTCTCCTAATTCTTCCATAAACTTAAGTTTCTCAATGGTTGTATAACAGTCTAAAAACCTATCTTTGTTAGAAGCTTCTAATCTGTCGTATAAAGATTTTTCAATTTTTAGTCTTACATAACAGCATATAGCTAAAGGATC
>CAMGGL010000152.1 GCA_946055575.1 uncultured Candidatus Melainabacteria bacterium | reverse complement strand
ATATATTGGACAGCTACATACAGAAGGCTTAATAATATATTTGATAATACAATTATTTCAATAATTTTGCTTGTGGTGTGCTTTTTATGTATGAGGATATTTAAGTTTGCTTGGATTTTCAACATATTATTAGTCATTATTCCTGGGAAAAAGCATTCTGAAAACAAAGTATCCAGTAAATTATTTTGGGCAACATTTCCACTTGCGGTTATCTTGCTATATACCAATCAATACTTAGGTTTTAACAGGCACATAACTTCTGAAGCAATGGCAAATACATTACAAGTTAAGGATAGAATTATTATCAATATACTTGATAAAGATTATCATAGAGGTGATATAATCATTCACAATACAGATAAAAAAGGTATTGTTTTTGTAAAGCGGATAGTTGCGTTACCTGGTGAAAAGGTTGAAATAAAAGAACTTCAAGATGGTTCATATGGTGTTTATATAAATGGTAAGAAATTAGATGAACCTTATGTTAAGAATGTTTATGACTATCCAAAATTATCAAGTATGCCACACGCAACAATGGTTATTCCAGAGGATAGTTATTATGTTATTGGTGATAATAGGGGTAATTCTTTTGATAGCAGATATTATGGTGCTGTAAAAAGAGATATTATTAAAGGAAAAGTATCACATATTTGGTATCCAATAAGTAGAAGACAAGTGTTTACAACACCTCAATATTCCTCTATTGCATCAGCAACGCCAACAGTTATTAATGATGTTACTGCATACATGGCTTATATGCAGAAAACAATGAAATCAAACTGGAACCCACCAGAGTTTGATAATAGTATGACTGCAACTGTAATGTTTACTATAATGAAAGACGGCACAATAACTAACCCCAAAATAAAGACTTCTTCTAGTAACAGTGACATGGATAATGTAGCAATGGCAACGGTTAAAAAGGTTGAGAAGTTGCCTCCATTGCCAAATGAATTAGCTAAAAAGCATGGTAAGATTGATACATTATTTACCTTTGAGTATAATGTCCATAAAAAAAATAAACAGTAAAATTTTTCAAATATTTATGCTACAATACTGAGTGAAGATATGAGATTACATATCTTTCGGGCAGTAGGGGTATCGTTTAGATGTTCGTAAAATTTCTTAAAAAGTTCGAACCTTGCATCGTTAACCCCGCCATTTGCAAAAAAAGCAGACCATTAGGTCTGTTTTTTATTATTATTTATTTTAAATATTGTCTATCCAATGCTAAAAAAAGCACCTCTTTCTTTTAATAAATCAGCTTTAGGCATCTTAAAAGTTCTTCCTGCAACACTATCATGAAATACTGTTGCAATAACTTTTCCGGATTTTTCCATATCATCTGTAAAAAGTATACTTAAGCCTTTCTGTCCAGGCTTAACTACTTCAGAAACGAGTGGTACATCTTTAAGAAGTTTAATAATTGTATTTCCACTTTTCGTTTGTGTTACCGACCATAGATTTTTATTAAATACTGCTCTAAATATTTTGTCCATTTAATTTTCCTTTTCTCCTGTTACTTTTATAAAATATTTTTATTTACAGAAATTGCCTAAATGTAACAGAAATACAACATTTTATTTACAAAGTTATGCTGAGTTTCTCAATCATAGAACAAATCTTAACTATATTTGAATTAAAAAAATGTTTTATGTATTTTTTAACAAAAAGTTCGAACCTTGCATCGTTAACCCCGCCATTTAAACAAAAGTCCTGTTATAACAGGACTTTTTTAATGCGTTGATTTTGTTTTATAGATTGTGTTTTGGGTTAAATTTGTCACTATTATTGGGCTTCAACAAGTTCGAACCTCGTAAGTCCTCTTGATATTTTATTCTAATAACAAAGCCGAGAGTTTTTAAACTCAAAACTTTCGGCTTTTTATTTATATTAAAAATATTATATATTTTTACCCATGTTATATGCTTGTTCTAAAAGTTCGTTTCTGTTTTGAACATCATTAGGATTATCAAGTCCGCCTGCTTCAAGGTATCCTTTTAGTTCTAATCCGCTAAAACAAGCAACCCAACCATTTACACCATTCAAAACAGTTTGAACAACACCTTTTGAAGAATCGGCAGATGTTGTAATAACATAGGTTTCTGTGAAATTCTTGCCTGTTGCAAAGAGTGAATTTGCTCTATCAATAAGAGTTTTCATTTGTCCTGACATTTCATAATAATAAACAGGAGTTGCCCAAACGATAACATCTGCTTCTTTCATTTTTGAAGTTATTTCATTTGCATCATCATTTATTACACATTTGCCTAATTTTTGACAAGCAAGGCAACCTTTACAGAAATTGATTACTTTATCTTTTAAAGTTACAAATTCAACTTCATGCCCTGCATCTTTTGCACCACGTTCTGTTTCTCTTGCTAAAATTTCAGAATTTGCATTAGGTCTTAAACTTGTTGATATAATTAAAACTTTTTTACCCATAATTCACCTCTATTTCAAATTCTCTTTATAAAAACTCTCTATTTTATCAAACGGAATGGCATTTTTATCGCCGCCGTCATACAAATCAACATGGTTTACACCTTTTACTATAAAGAGTTCTTTGTTGTCGCCTTTTAATTTATGATAAGCAGTTTCACCAAAGTATCTTGAGTGTGCATTTTTGCCATGAACAATTAAAACAGGAGTTCTGATTTCATCTGCATATTGCAAAATCGGCTGATTTATTAAAGACAATGCTGATGTCGTATTCCACTTGCCGTTTGAATTTATTGAACGGGTATAGAAGCCTCTTTTAGTCTTATAATATCCCCAATAATCTTTTACAAATTGAGGTTCATTTCCTGTTAATTTTTCAGGTAAACCGTCAGCACCTTTGTATGTACCGTTCTTAAAATCCTCTGTTCTTTGTTTTAAACATTAATTATTCCTTTACTTTCCTCATTATTTTTGCAGGCACGCCTGCGACTACAGTATTCTCTGGAACATCATGCGTTACAACTGCATTTGCCCCGATTATTGCACCATTACCTATTGTTATACCCTGTAAAATTGTAACATTAGAACCTATCCAAACATTGTCACCAATTTTAATCGGTTTTGGATAAATATATTGTCTGAACTGAGGCCTTTCATCATGGTTTAATGTTGCAAGCGTTACATTATGCCCGATTAAAACTCCGTTTCCGATGTCAATTCCACCTTGGTCTTGAAATTTACAGCAGGCATTTATAAAAACATTTTTACCAACTTTAATATTCTTTCCGCAATCTGTATGGAAAGGCGGAAAAAGTCTGAATGATTTATCAACTTTTCTTCCTGTGAGTTCTGAAAATAATTCAACAATTTCTTCAGGGGTATGGTACTTGTTGTTTATTTCCATAGTGACTTTCAATGCTTCCTGACTCAATATATTGAAAGTCTTAAGCATCTCATCTTCAACAATATTCCCTGTTGCCATTATTTTGCGAAATTCATCTAAATCAACATCTAGCATGTTCTAATAATAGCATAAACATACATTGCCCACTTAAAATATTTATGCTGTCATTTTGAGTGAAGATATGAGATAGCATATCTTTCGGGATACTGGGGTATCATTCAAGTGTTCGTAATATCTCTCAAAAAGTTCGAACCTTGCAACGTCGTTCCCGCCACTAAAACAAAGACTGGACAAAGGTTGCAGTCTTTTTTTATTACTTTAAAATTTGTCGGATTTTTATAAAATTATTATTTTTCCATACTTTTAGGATTGATATAATTTGATTGCCTACAACTATTGTCCAGTTTTAGGGGGAACGTCAAGTAAATACGACTTACATAACTACGATAAATCGAGTATGTCATCCTGAATTTGCGGATTTTCGTTAGAGTGAGCGAGTGAAACGAGCGAAACTCGTAAAAGCAAAGAACACGATTGAGCGACTAAATCCTACAGAATTTAAAAGCAAAAAAAGTGTTCTGCATACCCGAATAATCCAAGACAATTTCAGGAGCTATTTGAATGTTGCAATAATTCGCCGATTATAAGATTCTGAAACAAGTTCAGCCTGACAGAATTGGATTAAAACCCCTGAAAATTACTTCAGGCTTGTGCATACTTAAATTCAACATACATAACTAAAA
>CAMGGL010000151.1 GCA_946055575.1 uncultured Candidatus Melainabacteria bacterium | reverse complement strand
AAATAACTCATTAATTATTGCAATACCGACTAAAAGAAACCTGTTTGAAATTGGTGGTATTGCTTCTTCAATTTTTGATTTGCAAAACAAAAAACGAATAGATAGATTTTATGATGAAATCAATTCAATATTTATGATAATTGATTATTTGAAAGTCTACGAAAAAACCGGAATGTAGTTTTTTATTAACAAATCGACAAAAATCAATTATTAGTTTATAATTCATAAAAATACGACTAATGAAAGGATATTTTAAAAGTGCAGGGTTTTATTCTGTTTTTGGTATTAACTATTGTTTTTGTAGTATGTTTTTCGCAATCTCAAATTAACCACAAAACAAGAACGGGTCAAAAAATGGAAGATATGACAACCTTAACAAGTCAGTATTTGCCGCCAATCCTTTCAAACTATCTAAAAGAACATTATATCAAATACTCTTTATACAAACTGCCAAATTATATTATTGATTTGCTAAAATTCAACAATAACTTTTCAACCGCTTATTCTGCTCAGGATAAATATTTAATCATTATATTTATGCCAGCCGATAAATTATCACAAGAATACATATCCTTTAAACCTCTTTACGACAAAATATATACACTAGTTAAAGAATATGATAAAAAATTTCAACTTATCACTTTTGAATATGATAAAACTAATGAATTTACCCAAACATATGATAAAACAGCCTATAAAGATTTAAAAAAATATTGTGATAAATTTTGTTTAATAAATCCGAGTGCAAACACAATGTTTGTATTTAACAAAATCACAAATACCGAAGTTGAAGCACTGGAGGTCGTTTTTCAACAGTATAACAATTTAAAATAATTATTATTACTTATTGTAAAGTGAAGTTTATACTTTGGGCGGTTTTTATTTTATAATGTAATGTGTCCCACTTTACGGAGGAGCTATGAAGAAATTTTTTAAGGTTACGGGTTATGTGGCAGCGACTTTTGTTGCGATTTTATATATGGCATACTTATTTATTTTGCCTAATGTAATAAAATTAGACAAATTTAAACCTGATATACAAAAGTTAGTAGTAGAAAATATCGGAATGAATTTAGATTATAGTAAGGCAAAACTTGTCACTTCGCCATTTTTGGAATTCGGAATAAAAGTTGATGATATTACTTTAAACCTTCCTGATAATTCTACTTTATTAAAAGCAGATAATTTCAAGGGAAAAGTTTTCCTACCGGCTTTGATATTTAAAACTGTCAGAGTAAGTTGCGCTGAAATTAACAATCCTAACTTAAATATAGAAATCATAAACGGAGAGAAATATAAAGCTGCAAAGGCTTATGAGGATTTAGTCAATAAAAAAAGAAAAGAACAAAGGCTGACGCCGCCCAAAACAGAAACCCCGACGAATTCACCGATTGATATTTCAAGTTTAAAGATTGTTATTCCTGCATTAAAGCTAAATAATTACCAAGCTGTAATTGATGATATCAAAGCATCTCACAGCCTATCTTTAAAAGGAGAACAAATCCAACTGGGATATTTTAACGGTAATACTGCAAAATTTAAAGCAGATCTACATTTCCTTTCTGATAAAGATGAAAATATTACGGCAAACCTTGATATCGACACATTTTTGCCTGTGTTTAATATAGAGCCGACTGAAGAAGATAATGAAGCAATTTTTCAACTTCCATTTGTAAATCCTGTCAGCGTTTATCGTGATTATAATTTAAAATCAAAAATTAATTCAAAATTAAAAATAAGACAAGCAAAAAAGACACACACAATATATGCCAAAGGATTTTTGGATATTGAAGACACGACGGTAACATTATCAGGCGTACAGCTGCCGCCATCATATTTTAAACTTTTAGCAAAAGGTCATAAATTTGAAATAAACTCAAATTTATACGTAACACCGCAAGAATATCTTAGTTTGCAGACAAATGCATCCAACGGAAGAAAGCCTTTTGTTGACGTATCTTTGAAATCGCCTGCTGTTCATTTTTCAAATATTTTGACCCTAACAAAGGCTTACTTAAATACTTTGCATATCAAAAATGATATGGACAATATGACTGCAAACGGTTACATGTTGTCAAATTTTAGATTTAAAACTGATTTTACGAATATTGAATCAAACGGCAAATTTATTATTCGTGGCGGAAATATTTTCGACAGGAAAATTGGCTTATTGTTTGATAACATTAATGCTAATTTGATTTTTGATAATAATATTTTTAAAGTTGCGGATACAAGAGTGTTAATCAACAAACGTCCGTTGTCAATTTCAGGACAAATTGGCGGAAATTACGGTGCTAATCTTAAATTAAATGCAGATAGAGTACCTATTCCTGAGTTGTATAAGGCGTTTGCCCCTAAAGAAATTAAAAATGCTTACAAAATAAATTCAGGATTTTTGTCTGCAGATGCAAAAATTACGGGAGAAATTAAAAACATATCCGCAATGCTAAAAACAGACCTTGAAGACTTTACACTTAGCGACAAGGCGGGCTCATTTGTTGTTAGTAATAAACTTGCCCGTTTGGGAATAACTGATTTTAACGGAGATATCAAAGGTAAATATACAAATCAAGGTTTTAAATTTGTATTACCGGCGGTAAACTCTATAGTCCAAAACGATAGTTTGGTATCTGAAATATCGAATAAATTAATTGATATAAACCCGTTTGATATTCGAGTTAATAAGGCTTCGACTATAAAAATACAGGGTAATGTCGAAGACTACCTGACTAAACCGAGTATTCACATATCTGCAGACGGTACATTGCAAAATGTTGATATTAAAACACTTTTAGGGGATGCAATTGCGCCATATTTTGAAGGTAAAGGGTCAATTCCTTTAAAAGCAAACATTGAAGCAAAAGGCAAAAAATTTAAAGCACTCGTTCAAGCAGCTACAGATGCAAATTCTTACATTACACCTGTAGAAATAGCAGAATTACGTAGTAATCCTGTGTTGTTACAGTTTCTTGCCGAGAAAAACGGAGATATGATAAGAGTACATAAAACAGGGCTTTATTTGAGGCGAAATAATCGTTTTTCTGATGACCTCAGAAAAAATATGATAAACCTAAAAGAAGTAATTGGTGTTCGCGCTATTATATCCAATCTGAACACAGAACCGTTCATAAATCTGTTTAAAATCAAAATTCCAAACGATTTACACGGTAAAATTTGTATTTTTAACAATTCAAATTTTGTCTTTGGCGGACATCTTTTTGCGTACGGAAAAGCGATTTCTCCAAGAATAAACGGGAATTTCTATGTACGAAACTTCTCAGTCCCTGAAATATACACAAATATTAGAGATATTCATTTAGGATTAAACAACAGAGATGTAAGATTAAATCTGTCTGACATTATCGCAAACAGTTCTAATTTCAATGTAAACATCTTAACGAATTGGGAATTATTATCAGAAATGAAATTATCTCAAGTCCGTGTTAATTCAAAATATATAGACTTGGATAAACTAATGAAAGTATCGGAAGCTGCAACTTCGAATATGCCGAAATCATCTACAACCACAACTGCTCCAGCTGATATTCCAATATCAATATTAGCCGGGAATATCAATTTGCGCAGGATAAAAACAGGAAACATTCTTGTTGATAATACTACTTCCGATATTTCTATGTTTAAAAACATCTTTTACCTAAATAACCTCCACACATACCCTATGGGAGGAAACGTGAGAGGGGATGTTTCATACAATCTTGTAACATCAGAACTTAATGCAAAAGTTAATGGTAAAAACTTTGATATAGAAAAAGTTTTACTTGATGCAATGGCAATGAAAGACACCCTAACCGGAGATTTGTCTTTTGTTGCAGATATAAGTATGAAGGGCTTAACTCAAGAAGAACAAATGAAATCATTAAAAGGATATTTGGATTTTAATGTAAAAAATGGGCAATTAGGACCTTTCGGGAAGTTTGAAAATTTCCTAATGGCTGAAAACCTTAGAGAAAACGCATTTTTCTCATCTACAATCGGCTCAGTTATAACAAATATCGTTACGATTGATACCTCGCATTTTAACATCTTATTAGGTCATTTAACTTTTGATAACGGATTTGCAAATATTGAACCGATAAAAAGTCAGGGGGATGTAATGTCTATATACATTGCCGGCAAAGT
>CAMGGL010000150.1 GCA_946055575.1 uncultured Candidatus Melainabacteria bacterium | reverse complement strand
ATAAACAATGAGCTTAAACGCCGTCAACAAGGCTATGGACGCGGCGAGAGAATGAAAATAGAAAATGATACCGTAGAAATCACATCAGGTGTCAGATTTGGAAAAACACTCGGTTCACCGATTACACTTGTTATTCAAAACCGTGATTTTGAAACTTGGAAAAAAATTATGAGTATTTCTCCGGAAGACATTAGTGATGAAAGAGCTTTTTCAACATTCCGTCCCGGACATGCAGATTTTGCGGGAAGTATTAAATACCGCCAAAAAGATTTGAGAAATATTCTTGAACGTTCAAGTGCCAGAAAAACCGCAATTGAAGTTGCCGTCGGTGCTGTCGCAAAGTTACTTTTGAAAGAACTTAATATTACATGTTTTTCGAAAGTTACCCAAATAGGTTCAGCGTGCTGCGAAGAAAATTTCAAGGAAGAAATTGATGCTACACGGGAAAAAGGTGATACTTTAGGCGGAAAATTTGTAGTATCATACAAAAATCTTCCTGTCGGACTTGGTTCATTCGTACACTGGGATAGAGGCTTAGACGGGCGTTTGGCACAAGCTGTAATGAGTATTCCGGCAGTCAAAGTCGTAGAAATCGGTACAAACCCTCTCGGATATCAAGGTAGCCTATATCATGACGAAATTTACAATCAAAATGGTGAAATAAAGCATAAAACAAACCATGCCGGCGGAATTGAGGGCGGCATGTCTAACGGTGAAGAACTTCTAGTCTCTGCTATTATGAAACCGATACCAACAATGAGAACTCCATTAAAAACAGTTGACAGCAAAACTCTTGAAGAAACCGAAGCTCACTTTGAGCGTTCGGATGTTTGTGCGGTTGAAGCATGTTCCGTTGTTGCAGAAGCTAGAATTGCTTGGATTTTAGCCGACGAAATTTTGTTGAAATACGGTTCGGACACAATTGAAGAATTAAAACACAATTATAAAATATAAAAATCCTATTCATAAACAAAATAATGCGGAATTTGCAAATACAAATTCCGCATTAATAATATTATTAAACAGATAAAAATTACTCTTTATCAGAGTTTTCATCTTCACTCAAATTTTCATCTTCCTTTTCGGTTTCATCTTCTGAAATTTCTTCTTCAGCTTCATCTTCGACTTCATCTTCTTGAGCATCTTCATCAGAATTATCAGTTTCAGAATCCTCATCCTCGTCATTATCTTCCGATTCATCATCTTCTTGAGCATCTTCATCAGATTTTAAAGCATCTTCGATTTCAGCCTCATCTTTTGCTCTGATTACAGGAATTGAAAGCATCAAAGCCATTTGATCGCCATCTTGGTCAAAATTTAATTCCAAAGCTTCTTTATCCATTTCAACATACTTTGAAAGAAGTTCAACCAACTCACGGCGCATACGCTGCAACAATTCAGGAGTTAAATTAGTCCTATCCTGCATCAATACAACACGTAATCTGTTGCAAGCAACTTCTTTAGCATTTTCTTCCTTCGCTTCTGTCTGCCTAAACAAGCTCAAAAGTCTGTTACATAATTCTTTTAAAATATTTTCCGCCATTTTACTTCTCCTTACCTATCAGGTTCGAGAAGAATTTTTTAACCTTTGAAAGAACACCGGAGTCTTCTTCCAAATCTAAAAACGGTACTTCTTCGCCCATTATACGTTTTGCAACATTGTTATACGCTTTACCCGCAAGTGACTTTTCGTCATTGACAATAGGTTCACCTTTGTTTGTTGAAGTAATAATACCCGTATCTTCAGGAATAATACCAATCAAGTCAGCTGACAAAATTTCAACAACATCTTCTACACTCATCATATCATTTGATTTGATTAAATTCGGTCTTACTCTGTTCAAAAGCAATTTATAAGATTTAATTTCCTCTCTTGCTTCCAATAAACCGATAATTCTATCCGCATCACGGACAGCAGACATCTCAGGAGTTGTAACAACAATTGCTTCAGATGCACCTGCAACAGCATTTTGAAATCCTTGTTCAATACCCGCAGGACAATCTACCAAAATAAAATCAAAATCTTTTTTCAACTTGTTACAAATATCTTTCAACTGTTCTTCCGTAACAGAAGTTTTATCTCTTGTCTGTGCCGCAGCCAACAAGCACAAATTAGGATTTTTCTTATCTTTAACAAGGGCTTGTTTCAATTTACAGCGTTCTTCCACAACATCAACAATTGTATAAACAATTCTGTTTTCCAAACCCAACAGTAAATCCAGATTTCTCAAGCCCAAATCGGTATCAACCATAACAACTTTATTTCCTGCTCTTGCGAGTGCAGTACCGATATTTGCGTTAGTAGTTGTCTTACCGACTCCGCCTTTTCCGGATGTAATAACTATTACTCTACCAGTCATTTATATCTCCTTAATTATCTTCATGAAATTTTCTTATTACAATACTTCCTTTATAAGCATAGGCTTCTTCAGGAACGTATTCACTTGATTTTTGAATGTATGGCAAGTTAATCGTATCAGGTCTTCTTGCAAAAACATCCGCAATTCTTATTTGAACAGGATTTAATTTTAAGGCTCTAATCCTTGCATATTCATTACCGTTTGAACCTGCATGTGCGATACCTCCTAAAATACCCCATACAGTAATATCACCTTTTGCAATAATTTCCGCACCAGGATTTACATCTCCTATAACGATAATATTGCCGTCTGATGATATACTCTGTCCTGAACGAACAGTTTTTCTTAAATATAATGTCGGAAGTTTTTCCGCCTCAGATTTTTTTAGAACAACATCTTCACTATCATCCTTATTTACGGAAACTTGTATAGCGCTGTCATTATGTTGAATAATCTCATGCACTTCCGGTTTATCAGTATTTTCCAAAGGCTCAACAACTTCAGAAGAATTTACTTCTTCTGAATTTTCTGCAGTTGTTTCTTCACCAAATATATTATCTAAAGCACTTGAGACTTCCGGAGTTGGTTCAACCGCATCAAAACTCGGAGCTTCAACTTCATTTGTAAACTCTGAAATCTTAATATCAAGAGCCGTTGCCGATTCAAGCGTATCCGTCGAACTTGTACTGATAAATGCCAAAGTAGATTCCATAAGTTCAACCAAAGCCTTTATACTTGTAAGTTCAGCCTGTGACAGTGAAACAGAGCCGAGTTTTAAACAAATATGTTTGCCTTTTGCCTCCGGCATTTCCAAAACTCTTGAAAGTTCATAGATAATTTCAGAAGTCTTCTTTGTATTGGTTAAATCAATGATAAAACCATTCTCTATATATCCCTTATCCATTTTTCCCTTTCCAAAAATTCCTTACATAGATAAGGTACACGAAACAATAGAATACTTCAAGAAATTAGTTACTTTTTGTAATAAAAACTTAGCACAATGAAGAATACGCTCTATTTACTTTTGCAACATGATTTTTGGTTTCTCTAATATTCGGAACATGTGTTGTTACACGTCCCGGACCTGCATTATACGCAGCTACAGCTAAATCTGTATTCCCGTTATATCTGTCAAGCAAGTATTTTAAGAATTTTACACCCGCAAAAATATTCTGTTCGATATCATAAGGATTATTAGCCCCATAAGTCTTAGCAGTTGCAGGCATCAATTGCATCAAACCTGCCGCACCGCAAGGAGACGTTACATCAGGCCTAAATCCGGATTCAGTGTACATCAATGATATTACCAGTTTAGGATCAACATTATATTTTTTGCAAGCCCTGTCAACCGCATCAAGAATTTTTGCCTTTGTTTGAGCTGGCACATTTTTCATTATTGATGAATTTGCTATCTCAGGGAGAGCTTTTGAATTATAAGTACCTGAGCCAGAAATTCCCTGATATGATGATACCTCAGCAAACGGATTTGAATATGATTTGCTTTTAGTACTACTCAATACAACAGGCGGTGTGAACTCATATTTAAATTGAGAAGATATACTGCATAAATAATTATAACAATAATCAACATAACTTGTTCCTGCAGAAACAGAATAGCCTGCTGAAGGCGCTCCAATTGGTATTGGCAAAGAAGGATTTGCCAGATTTGCCTGAATTGCAAGAGCTGCATAATCTAACGAGCTATATGTTGTACTAGCCCCAAAATATGTCGGTATAAAATAATTTGCGTAATTTTGTGATACTGTCATTTTTCTCTAATATCCCCTGTATTAATATAAAGATAAAATGTATATAAAAATTGCAT
>CAMGGL010000149.1 GCA_946055575.1 uncultured Candidatus Melainabacteria bacterium | reverse complement strand
GATACAATAGAGTTTGGGTCCTGCATTCCGTAGACAAATTTTTTAATCCCTTTTTCAATAATTAAATCAGCGCAAGGCGGAGTTTTCCCAAAATGAGAACAAGGTTCCAAATTCACAACCAACGTACACCCTTTGGCATCTGCAAGTTTTAATAAAGCATCTCGTTCTGCGTGATTTTCACCGTATTTTTTGTGATATCCCTCTGAAATAATTTGTCCTTGCGAATTTACAACCACACAACCAACCAATGGATTTGGAGTTGTGTTTCCCTGAGCCAATTCGGCTAATTCTATGCACCTGTTCATATATGTAATATATTCTTGCATATTTGTATTTTATACTAAATTATGCTAAATTAAAATAGTAAGGGACACGAAAAGGAGAGGAGAAACAATGGTAGATTTAAAATACATAGGACATAGCGCTTTTGAAATCAAAAACAATGATAAATCAGTATTGATTGACCCTTATGTATCTGTTAACGAAAACTACAACTGGCATGAACAACCGATAACAGATATTTTATTAACTCATGCTCACGGGGACCACGTAGGAGAAGCACTTGAAATTGCAAAAGAAAAAGATATCGAGATTACGGCAATAGCAGAACTTGCAGGATACTGTAAAGCACAAGGAGCAAAAGCAAAGTCTGTAGGTTTAGGCAGTTGGATTAACTATTCTTGGGGTCGTGCGGTATTTTTACCTGCATTCCATTCAAGCTCATTACCTGACGGGACTTACGGCGGAGTTGCAGCAAGCATATTACTTGATGTTGACGGAGTTAGAATATACCATGCCGGAGATACTTGCCTAACAGGGGAAATGAAAACAATAAAAGAATTATATGCGCCACAAATTGCGCTTTTGCCTATCGGCGGAAACTACACAATGGATGTTGAGCACGCAGCTATGGCTGCTAAGTGGCTTGGAGTAAGAACTGTTATTCCTATGCACTATGGAACATTCCCTGAAATTCAAGCGGATTTGGAAAAATTTGCAAAACTTATTGCATTTAGCAACACAGCTTGTCAAATTTTAAATCCGGCAGATATAAAGTAAAACAATCAAATAAGTACAAAATTGGCGGCAGATTTTATCTGCCGCCTCTTATAAAAGAGGTATTATGAACATTTTATTTGTCATAGACAGACTGGAATTAAAATATTTTGAAAACAACAAATTAGTAACTAATTTCACGCTGATTAAAAAATTTTTAGAACTTAAAAACGACGTATTTATATCAACAATTGATATGTTAAAAATCAAAAATTCAAAAGCTTATGTCAATTGTTATAAAGCATTAGTAGACAGAGAAGAATTATTCTATGACAAATCTACATTTTGTGAAAAACCGGTTGAAGAATTTAAACTGGTGATGTTTCGTCCTGATCCGCCGTTTGATTTGGATTATCTTAACGCAACTTATATTTTTGACTTTGTTGACAGAAGCAAAACCTTCATCATGAACGATACAAAAGCTATCAGAAATTTCAATGAAAAAATGCACGCTGTGATATTTAATGAATTTATGCCAAATAATATCGTTACGTCCTCAAAAACAGATATTATGCAATTTCTGAAAGAGAACAACGAAATTATCTTAAAGCCGTTAAATCAATGCTTTGGCGGCGGCGTTATGTACCTTAAACACGGTGACAAAAACACGGCAGTTATCATTAATTCAATGACGGATAACGGCAAAAAACTGATTATGGTTCAACAATATTTACCAAGCGCAATTTACGGCGACAAACGAGTTCTAATACTAGGGGAAGATGTTTTACCGTATTGCGTACAAAAAACGCCAAGTAATGATGATTTCAAATTCTGCGAACACAACGATGACCACGTGAAAAAAGCTGTTTTGACAGATGAAGAAAGAATAAAATTTAAAACTATTGCAAAAAAACTTAATACAATGGGAATATATATGGCAGGGCTGGATGTAATTGACGGTAAAATAATCGAAGTCAATGTTACAAGTCCGTGTTACTTTATAAAAGAAATCAATAAAAACTTTGAGATAAATTTAGAAAATACAATTGTGGATTTTATACTAAAAAAAGCTGAAGAACATCAATTACTAAAAACAATGTAATGGCAAAAATATTTATTTACAAACATTTAACCATATATGCTAATAACAATTACCCCTATTAAAAATAATATTTATCCGAATAAAAGGCAAACAAAACACACTCAATTCAAAACCGTACGGGATACCGTAAGTTTTGGACAAAAAGACCTGCTTAACCAATCACCTGAAGAAATTACTAAACAAGTTAAAAGCTCACTTACCCTGAAAAATTTTATTGCCGCAGGCGGAGATGCAGAAGTTTACAAAATTGAAAACAGCGATTATTGTATCAGAATTCCATTTATTAACGGCAGCTACAACAATAAAAAACCAATATCTAAGGTTAAACAAATTCTGAAAGACCCAAACCCGTTTTCAATCACAACCGAAATATCTCCAAGTGATAAAGTTAACCATGTAAAAGCAAAACTCAACAACGAATACACCATAATGAAATATATCAAAGGAATGCCCGTAGCGACCCCATTTATGAGCGAGGGTGAAATTATCCAAAATGCAAAAACTATTGCAGAAGCTCCGATTGAAAGTTTTTCAAAACTTTTACACCAAATTTGCGAGGCTTACAAGTATAATATGTATTTTGACTGTACAAGCGTCAATGTAATTATAAACCCAAAAGAAAAAACATTTACTGCGATAGATTTTTATAAAGCTGAATTTCCGGAATCACTCCACCCGTTGAGCCATATTTTTGCAGCCTTAAATACCACAAAAACAACGACAGAACAACAAAAAACATTTGCAGGAAAAATGTTTAAGGCAACTTTAGAAGAACTGAAACCAAACGTAACACCTTGTACTAGTATTACTAACTTTGATTTTTACAGATTTATATATAAACTTGGATATGGCGGTATAATTGAAAACCAAAACTATGTAAACCTTCTGTGCAAAATATTTGCAGATATTGAAGATTTAAAAATGCAAGAAACCAGAAAAATTGATGTTTCAACAGTTTTAAACGGTAAAATAAAAGTCGTAAACTCTCTTTTAAAACAACTTTTTAATGTCGTATAATTATGCCCGAGAAAAGACCTCAACATCAATATCATCAAAAGTATTTGTATTAAAATAAGCACAAGACGCAACCATAGAAGCATTATCAGTACAATACTTCATAGCCGGTGCAAAAACTTTACACCCATCACTTTCAAGCGCAAAGACTTTCTTACGAATTTCAGAATTTGCGGCAACACCACCGGCAATCACAACTTGATTGTATCCGCGTTCTTCCAATGCTTTTTTCAGTTTTTTGACAAGAGTTTTTGAAACACATTCCTGAAAACTTGCACAAATATCATTTATCGGAAGTTCTTTACCGTCAAAGGATTTTACCAAACGTAAAACTGCCGTTTTCAATCCGCTAAAGCTAAAATTGTACCCCTCCACTTTACCCTCAGGAAGTTCAAAAGCTTTTGGATTACCGATTTGAGCTAATTTATCAAGTCTTGGACCTCCCGGATACGGAAGCCCTATAAGTCTTGCAACTTTATCATAAGCTTCACCTACAGCATCATCAATGGTTTCACCCAAAATGGTCTGTTTCGAATAAGACTCAACATCAATAATTTGAGTATGTCCGCCACTTACCAACAAAGCCATAAAAGGTGGTTTTAAATCGGTATCAATATAATTAGCACAAAGGTGCGCATTCAAATGATTTACACCAATAAACGGTTTATCATGGACTAACGCTAATGTTTTTGCAGCATTTAAACCGACAAGCAAACACCCAACAAGTCCCGGACCTACAGTACCGGCAAAGGCTGTTATTTGCTCCGGTGCAATTCCTGATTGTTCAAAAGCCTCCTCAACAACAACATTTATTGCATCTAAATGTTCTCTTGCTGCGATTTCAGGAATTACCCCGCCAAATTTTTCGTGCGTTTTGATTTGAGAAGCGACAATATTTGCAATCACCTCTCTGCCATTTTTTACAATTGCACAAGCCGTTTCATCACAACTTGACTCAATCGCCATAATATAATTGTCATAGCCGCTTTCGGTTCCTATATTTACTGTCTTTTCACTAAATAAAGTTTTTCTGTCCATATCTGTAATGTATTACAAATATAGGCAAAAAAAAACCCTTTCTTTGGAAAGAGTTTGGAATCTTTTTCAATTCCTC
>CAMGGL010000148.1 GCA_946055575.1 uncultured Candidatus Melainabacteria bacterium | reverse complement strand
GAAAAATGGGATATGGCACATTTGGTTTTACAGCCGGAAAAATTGACGGTACGTGAGTTTTATTTTCAAATTCTAAAGTTGTATTACCTTTTATCACTAAACCCTAAAAGTGCATTATACATGATAAAAAAATATGGACTTTGTGAAACCTTAAAACTTAGTATGGGAGCTATGCACGTAGCATTACAATATATTAATAAAATAATAAGAGGGTAATTTATGAAAATTTTATTGGTAAGACCTTGGGTTAACAAACATATTACAACAGTTAAAAATTATTTGGTTGGGGAACCTCTTGGAATAATTTGTGTTGGTACAATTATGAAAAACTTAGGGCATGAGGTTTTATTGGTTGATTTTATGATTGAAAAAAATGGTAAAATTGAAAAATATTTGAAAGATTTTCAACCAGATATTGTTGGTATAACTTCTCAATGTAGTGATGTTGTTAATGTTACTAAAATTGCTAAAAAAACAAAAATTTTCAATCCAAATATCAAAGTTATTGTGGGTGGCATTCACGCAATGTGTTTTCCTGAAGCTTTTTTTATGCCTGAAGTAGATTTTGTTTTCAAATCTACCACTCATGAAAATGTAAAAAAATTGATGAACAATATAGAAAATAATATTTTAGATGAACGAATTGATGGAATTTTTAGTAATGCTTTGGGGTTTAGAAATGACGGTGATTTTTGTTGTAATGACTATATTGTTCCGGATAGAACAATCTCACAACGATATCGCCACAAATACAGATATGTCGGGTTTCAGCCATGCGCAATTGTGTTAACTGCTTTTGGCTGCAGAAATAGGTGTAAATTCTGTATTCGCTGGCAGCTTGAAGGAAAATTGCAAGAAGTTCCGATTGAAGAAATTGTTAATCAAATAGAAAGTATAAAAGAGCCTTATATAATGATTTGCGATAATGATTTTCTAATTCATCGAAGCAGATTGGAGAAATTCTGTGATTTATTAGAAGAAAGAAATATTAAAAAAGAATTTGTATGTTATGGCAGTGTAAATAGTATTCTTGAAAAACCGCAAGTTGTTGCCAGATTACAGAAGAATGGATTAAAAGCTGTTATTGTAGGGATAGAAGCCTTTGATAATAAAAGATTTAGTGAATATAACAAACCTACAAGCATAGATGATAACTATAATGCAATAAAAATATTACACGACAATAATGTTGCGTGTTGGGGATCATTTATAGTTCATCCTGATTGGAATAAATCAGATTTTAGCAAGATGCTTAATTACCTGCGAGATTTAAAAGTTGAACTGTGTACATTTTCACCTCTTGTTCCGCATCCGTTAACACCTTTATATGAAGAATATAAAGATCGATTAATTTATTCTGTAGAAGATTATGAGAAATGGAATTTTGGAGATGTAATCATCAGACCGTCTAAAATGTCTTTGAGAGAATATTATTTTGAAATTATAAAACTGGCATTAAAGCTAAACAGTGCAAAACATTCAATTCAGTACGTACGGAAAAACTTTTCATTAAAAAATAATATATCAATGCTTTTTGGATTTAAAACTTTGTTTGGAATTTACATAAAAAACATGCTTACAAAAAAATAATGGGGAAATTATGAAAATTCTTTTAGTCAGACCCGAGCCGGTTAATATATTACAGTATTTACAAATTATAAATAGCGAGCCTTTGGAGCTTGAATATCTTTATACGGTTGCAAACAATCTTGGTTGGAATTCGGAAATTTATGACGGATTTAACACAAAACATAGTCTGACAAAAACTTTAAAAACTTTTCAACCTGATATTATAGGAATAACCGGATACATAACCCAAGAAAGTTTGATGCTAAAATACACAAAATTAGCTAAAAAAATAAACCCTAATATTATAACTATCATAGGTGGAGTTCATGCGCAGCTGAATTATAAAAACTTTTATTGCGCAAATACGGATTTTGTTTTTAGAAGTGAAGACATGGTTGCTTTTGGTGAACTGTTAGAAAACATTTCTCAAAATAAATCGGATTTTTCTCAAATAAACGGGTTATGTTGGAAAAATGGCTGTGAATGGGTTGAAAATAAATTTTCACCTGTTGATATAAATACCTTGCCCATTCCTGACAGAAGTTTCTTTTATAAAAACAAAAAATGGTTCCGATATATAGATTTAAAAGAAACGGCAACCATAAAAACCTCGTTATCTTGTCCATATAATTGTAATTTTTGTTATTGCACTCAGTTAGGGGGAAAATATTCCGTACGTGATTTAGATAAAGTTATTCAAGAAATAAAAGGGATTGATGCTGAAAGTATTTTAATTGCGGATGATTTATTTTTATTTAATGAAGAAAGGGTTAGGAATTTTATTAATGAAATTAAACGGTGTAATATAAATAAAAAATTTATATGTTATGGTAGAGCTGATTATATTTCAACTCATCCTGAACAAATAAAAGCATTAGTAGAAATTGGGTTTACGTATTTTCTGGTAGGATTGGAATCATCTTCCGATAACGAGTTAAATAATTACAATAAACAAACTTCATCTGATGCAAATATTCAATGTGTAAATTTGTTAAATCAACTAAATGCAAGATGTTTTGCGCTTATGATTACTCCTATTGATGCGGATAAGCAATATTTTGATAATTTGTATAAATGGATTATACATAATAATGTTAAATATGTTACTCTGTCTATTTTTACACCAATGCCAGGAACGAAGAATTTTGAAGAATACAAAGATAAATTAATTACAAAAAATTGTACATATTGGGACTTTTTACATTTAGTTATAAAACCGACAAAACTAAGTTGTTTTAGGTTCTATTTTGAATTTTATAAGTTAACATGGAAGTTATACAAGTTTACACAAAAGACAGGAATTTTTGATTTTATGGACTTTGGATATTATAAAAATATTTTTGGAAATTATATTTGTAAAAAATTAAGGAGAGAACTGTGAAAATACTATTTATACAACCTACTCCTTATTATGATAAAGATAAATTGATTAAAAAGAAACAGTTATATTTTGTAGGTCTTGCTCCTGCAATTTTTGCTTCTTTAATTCCTCAAGATGTAGAATTTGAGGTTTGTCTTGAAACTATTGAAGATGTAAATTTTAATACTGATGCTGATTTAATTGCGATTTCTGGTATGGGGCATGCAATTTTAAGGAGTATCGATCTTGCAAAAGAGTTTAAAAAAAGAGGTAAGACGGTTGTTATGGGTGGATATATGGCAAGTCTTATTCCTGATGAAGTAAAGCAGTATTGTGATAGTGTAATTATTGGGGATGGAGAAATCAGCTTTCCAAAAATGATTGAGGATTATAAAACCCAAAACTTACAATCATTTTATCGGGAACCTTTGAAAAAATTATCATACCCTCTCCCTAAATATGAAATTCTGACTCAAAAGAAAATTGGAGATTTTTTACCCGTACAAGCCGGCAGGGGTTGTCCGAATTCTTGTTCTTTTTGTTCTGTTTACTGTCTTTACAGGAACAAATATTTGCAACGTGATATCAACGAAGTTGTTAGAGATATTAAAAGAATAAAAGAACTTGGTTATAAAAAATTCTTGTTATTAGATGATAATATTTATTCTAATTTAGACTATTTAAGGAATTTGTGCTATGAAATAAAAAAGCTCAATATGAAATGGATGTCCCAATGCTCCATAAAAATTGCGGATAATCCTGAAATACTAAAACTGGTTGCAGAAAGCGGTTGTGTAACATTGTCGTTTGGAATAGAAAGTATTTCCCAGCAAAGTTTAAATGCCATGAATAAATCTTGGGCGAATGCAGATAAATATTCGGAACAAATAAAAAAAATCACAGATGCCGGTATAGATGTTTCAACAGAAATGGTTGTAGGTGCTGACGGAGATACTTTGGAAAGTATAGCAAGAACAGAAGATTTTATAATTGCCAATAAAATTGTAATTCCAAGATTTTATATTTTAACACCAATTCCTGGTACAGATTTTTTCAATGAAATAGCGGCACAAGACAGATTGGTTAATAAAAATATATATTCATACAACGGTGCAGAAGCAGTTCATAAACCCAAAAATATGACCGCAGAAGAATTAACGGTAGCATATTGGGAATTATACAGAAACGTATTTTCCGTCAAAAACATTTTAAAAAGAACACTTTTTAGAAAAGAATTTATTAAAAATCCGATAAAATACTTATTTTATCTGTACATAAACTTATTTTACCGATATCAAATACATCAAGGAATTACACCAAATATCATTTA
>CAMGGL010000147.1 GCA_946055575.1 uncultured Candidatus Melainabacteria bacterium | reverse complement strand
AAGAAATACATAAAGTATATCCTAGAGTAGATATTTGGTTAAAAGACTCTGCCTCTGCGTCTGTTGCGTGCGGTGTGCACGGCAATGGCATTGCCAATCATTACAATGCTTCTCGTGCGTTGCGTGTGTGCCCGCTCTTTCTCATAGCGTAGCGAATCGCACAAAATCAACGGGGCTTGTCCCCGTTTTGTGCGATGCCTATTTTTTTATAAAGGAAACAGTTTTTTATGTCAAACATTCCGAAATCAAAACGCAAACCAACTCAGTTTCAGTTATTTATTGATTTGTCAAACATTCGCCATCAGCTTACAGAATATATCTGTCACGATTTTTCAAATGAAAATATTACTTACTTACGAGGAACGAATAACTACAACCCTCAGCAGTGGCGTTATGAGCATGAAAGAATGCTGCTAATCGATACTATTGACCGTCTGCAACGCTATATCACTGAATCAAATTCAATCTACCCAGTTACGCTCAAAGAATACTTTGAACGCCGTCGCTTAGCTACATGCGCAATCTCTACAGTCGAATATCTGATACAGGAGCTTCAGTACATCTCGCATGACTTCTCTATCAGAGTCGATAAATACGTAAATATGATACAGACGCTTATCTCTTTTGAGCAAAAGCTCAAAGCATGGCGTGCCTCGACTAAACGATTTAAGAAGTTAATCAACGATTCACTTGCTCAAATTATTGAAAGTGAAATAAAAAACGTGGATAATAACACACAGGGTAGTACTCTAAATTCTGCCTCTGCGTCTAATGCGTGCAATGTGAACAACAATGGCAATGCCAATAATAACAATGCTTCTAATGCGTTACGTGTGTGCCCGATCATTGAACATTTATTGCAGGTCGTATCTTAAATGAATACTAAGATCAAAGAGCCTGTCTTATGTATCAAAGAGGAGAGTATATCCCTTTCAGATAATACTGATAAAACAGACTGTCTGATGTGTCCTGTTACGACAGTTGACACTATAAACAGACAGTCACTCTTATTATCAAAGGCATTCACTCCGCAGGCGATGTTTAAAGCTTTTCACGACTTAAAAAAATCTATTCGCTTTAAAGAAACTGTGCAAAAGTATGAGCTTAACGCCTTTCGTAACATCTCAAAATTTATCATTGAATATCAGAATGGAACTTATACAGTTCACAAAGGTTCTGAGTTCAATCTGTCCGAGCGTGGCAAGATAAGACACATCTGCGCTACACCAATTTACGACAGAGTACCTGTAAGAAGTTTCTGCGACAACGTTTTAATTCCAGCGCTTAGACCTTATCTGATTTATGACAACTGCGCAAGTCTAAAAGGTCGTGGCATTGATATGCAGCGCAATCGCATGAAGGTACATTTACAGAGATATTTCAGACAGTACCATTCAAATGATGGTTACATTCTGCAAGGTGATTTTAGCAAGTTCTTTGATAATTTAGATCACGACAAAATCGTTAAAGCTATAAGCGAAAAAATTAAAGATACCTACTCTTTAGAATTTATAAAAATGGTGCTCAAATCTTTCTGTTTAGATTTTTCCAATTGTTCAGATGCAGAAATAGAAGCATATAGAAATGGTACAAAAATAATTAACTCTCTTAATTTCAGAAAAGCAAATACTAATACGACAAAGACAATTGACAAAGGAGTTGAAATCGGCTCTGAGGCGTCGCAAATTATAGGTGTATTCCATCCTTACAGGTTGGATAATTACATAAAAATTGTCAAAGGCTGTAAATTTTATGGGAGATATATGGACGATTTTTATATTATTCATCGTGATAAAGTTTTTCTTGAAAATATTTTAAAAGACATTCAAGCTATATCTGAACAACTGGGACTGCATATTAACTTTAAGAAAACACATATTAAACCACTTAACCATACCTTTATTTTTCTTAAAACAAAGTACATACTTACCGTTACAGGTAAAGTGGTAATGAGTCTAAGTTCAGATACATTCAAAAGTGAAGCAATTAAGTTAAGAAAATTTAAAAAACTGTATTTAAACAAAAGGCTAACATTAGATATAATAATATCTCAATTCAAGTCTTGGCGTGGTTCTGTAACACGCAAACAGTTTCACAATTACAAAGCTGTAAAACAGCTTGATAACCTATTTTTTCAACTTTTCAATTTAAAATATGAGGATTTTAAAAATGGCAAAATCAACAAACAAAAGCACTCAGAATGATATAGCAGAAGAGTTAAATATAAAGTATGCAAGATTGATAGCTATTCAGAATGAGTTAAAAGTCGTTTTTGATTACAAGTGGATTAAAATCGTGGGTATTCTTGCAAAGCAGTTCAAGCTTGACCACCCAGACACCCCACTTCCATACGATACCGATGAAATGCAGAAGAGGTGCGATGCCTTGCGCAAAGAATATGATGAGATTAGAAAAGAATTAGCGCCATATTATCCAGAGTTAAGGAAAGAGGGGAGCGAGTAACTTTATATGTTAAAGCCTCCGACATTTCAACATCTAATTTATATAGATGATGATAGCTAAAAGCATTGACTTTTATAGTAAATTATCTATAATTATTTATGCCGTAGATTATTAAGAACCTATATTGATTTAAAGCCCTTTCTAAAAATGAGAGGGCTTTTTATTTATTCTTCTAATTTTTCTTCTAAAAGTGCGATAAACTTCTCATTTTCAAGATAATTATAATATAAATGTTCTAATAGCTTGAGTTTGCTAATCATTTCAATAGCTTGCTCAATTTCTGTTAAATGACCTTTTTTATGCACTTTTTTAATTTCTATCATTCTTAATCGCATTAGTTTTAATAATTCTGTATTATTGTTTTTTAATCCTTTTGTAATTTCTTCTTTTTTCATTTTTTTTGCTTCCTTTTGTTCTACGTGGAACATTTTAAAAAATTATTCTTCAAGTTTGTACTTTAGATGTTCAGCTTTATTGCCAAATAATCTAATAAAATCATCGTTAAGTGTTACAAGCTCTGCTATCTCTTTTCTTATAGAAAATAAAATCAAGTCTTGCACATCATAATTTTTAATATCGCAATCTTGAGGAAGGTCAAACTTTTCACGCCATTTTTCTATACAAGATTTTAAGTCGCAGTTTACACTTTTAACGCCTATAGCCTGCACCTTTTTAGCTAATCTTTTGTTTATTGGCTCTTTGGTTCTTACTTGAAATAATGATAAGTTTCTGCCATTATCAACCAGCTTAAAAGAATGATCATCAATTCCCCACGCTTCCGATGAACCATCAGAGCAAAGAACGTTAATAACAATGTGTGGATCACCTTCTATTTTTTCTAAGGCTTTGATATATTTGCTTTTATTCATTGTCAAACTCCAGAAGAGCCAAAGCCGTTACAACCTCTTTCGGTTTTCAATTTTGTTACATCGCCTTCAATTAAATTAAATTGAGGTAATGGCAAAATAACTAATTGTGCAATTTTATTGCCTTGATAAAAAACTGCTTCATTTTCAGAGCTTAACATAATTTTTATTGCACCTAGATAATCGGCATCAATAACGCCTATATGAGTTAATACACCTTTTTGCGACATTGAAGATCTTCCTAATACTAGACCTACAAAGCCTTGAGGAATTGCCACGTGTACACCAGTATCAATGATTTTTGTGGTTTTTGCTTTTAAAACAAACTCTTGAGGTGTAAACAAGTCAAAGCCTGCATCATTTTTATGAGCCTTTAATGGCTTGTATGCACCTTTATCAAGTTGAAAGATTAAATCCATTTTTTTTATTCCTTTGAAATCTCATTGATACGCTTATCTATATAATCTGATAAAGAAGTATCTACACCTTCACTCTCTAAAAGTTTTAGGATTTTATCCTTTGCTATAGCTGTAAATTTTATTTTTGTACGATAAAGCGTAATATTAAAAGTATGATTATATTCTTCGTATGTATCAAACGTTGTGAAAATATGTATTAAATCACCGTGTTTATACTCATCATATTGTTCACCATTCACTTCAATACATTGAAATGATATTGGTAAATCATTTCTTAGAATTTCTTTGATTGTCATTTTTACCACCTTTTCTTAATATCTTTTTTGAACTTCTTAAATTCTGCTTCCGATATTTCTGCATTTTCAAATCTTTCTTTTAATGCTATTAAAAGTTCCCTTTTAGTTCTAAAAATAGACATATGACATATATCTTGAACGAAAAATAATTTATATAATTCTGTCGGAAGTTTATCGTAATGAGTTAATAAATGCTTTTCATTAGGTAGAAAATCTCTTAAATCACAAGCACAACCGAGTTCTTTATTTAGATAATTAAAAGAATAGTAACGTGACCCCTAACCCTAACCCTA
>CAMGGL010000146.1 GCA_946055575.1 uncultured Candidatus Melainabacteria bacterium | reverse complement strand
TATAATTTTTAAAATTGGGCATAATTATTTTACAAATTTATTGAAAAAGTTGTATTATTGAGGTATAACACATAAAGTAAGAGGATTAAGATTATGAATAGCTATATATCAAGAATGTTAGATTTAACGCAGCAGAGAAATGCCAATGAGCCGGAATTTTGTCAAGCCGTAAAAGAAGTTTTAGACTCAATTGCTCCGGTAATTGATGTGCATAGTGAATATGAAGATTTCGCAATATTGGAAAGAATGACTGAACCTGAAAGAATTGTTACTTTTCGAGTTTCTTGGATTGATGATAACGGTAAAATTCAAGTTAACAGAGGGTATAGAATCCAATTCAGTTCATTAATCGGACCTTATAAAGGCGGTTTAAGATTTCACCCGAGCGTAAACCAAAGTATCATGAAATTTTTAGGATTTGAACAAATTTTTAAAAATGCTTTGACAGGATTGCCGATAGGCGGAGCAAAGGGCGGAAGTGATTTCGATCCGAAAGGCAAATCAGATAACGAAGTAATGCGTTTTTGCCAAAGTTTTATGACAGAATTATATCGTCATATTGGTCAAGACGTAGATGTTCCGGCAGGTGATATCGGTGTCGGAGCAAGAGAAGTCGGCTATCTTTTCGGTCAGTATAAGAGAATAAAAAATGCCTATGAAGGCGGAGTTTTGACAGGTAAGGATATCTGTTACGGCGGTTCGTTAGCAAGAAAAGAAGCTACCGGATACGGATTGTTGTATTATATGCGTGAAATGCTTGCCGCATCAGGTCAAACTTTGGATGGTAAAATTGTTACAATATCAGGTTCCGGAAATGTTGCAATTTATGCTTGCGAAAAGGCTTATAAATTTGGTGCAAAAGTTGTAGCAATGAGCGATTCAAACGGTTGCATATATGATGAAAACGGTATTGATTTAGATGCAATAAAACAAATAAAAGAAGTTGAACGCGGAAGAATAAAAGATTATTTAAAATTTCATCCTGAAGCTCAATACATAGAAAAAACCGGTGAAGATTCGCCGATTTGGACAATAAAAACGGATATTGCACTTCCTTGTGCAACTCAAAATGAATTAACATTAAATTCCGCAAAAATTTTGAAAGAAAACGGAGTGATAGCTGTTGGTGAAGGTGCAAATATGCCGTGTACATTAGAGGCGATAGACTTTTTTGTAAATAACGGAATTCCACTTGCCCCTGCAAAAGCTGCAAATGCCGGTGGGGTGGCGACTTCTGCCATTGAAATGTCGCAAAACAGTATGAGATATTATTATACTTTTGAAGAAGTTGAATCTAAACTTGAACAAATTATGATAAATATTTTCAATTCCTGTAAAGATGCCGCAGATATGTACGGTTGTTCGGGAAATTATGTGAAAGGTGCTAATATTGCTGCTTTTCGTAAACTGGCAGATGCTATGATTGCGCAAGGTATAGTCTAATTTTGGAGATGAATAATGAAAGATGAGTTGTTATCAATAATTGAAAAAAACAGTCGAATTGATTTTTCAGAATTGGCCGTATTGCTCGGAACAACAGAAGAAGAAGTTTTGAAAACACTTTTCGAGCTAGAAAAGCAGGGGGTAATTTGCGGTTACCACACTCTTATCAACTGGGAAAAAA
Organism: uncultured Candidatus Melainabacteria bacterium; assembly: GCA_946055575.1. Taxonomy (GTDB): domain Bacteria; phylum Cyanobacteriota; class Vampirovibrionia; order Gastranaerophilales; family Gastranaerophilaceae; genus Zag111. Next base: position 2,880 of record CAMGGL010000146.1, on the reverse strand, counting down.
CTTCGATTGAAAAAGTGACCGGACTTATTGAGGTAAAAGTCACTCCGCAGCGAGGTAAGGGCTTTGATGATATTGCGGAAAGAATATACAATTATCCTGAAGTAAAAGCGGTTTATTTGATTTCCGGCGGTTATGATTTGTTGGTTATTTTGGAAGAAAAAACTTTAAAAGAAATTGCAGGATTTGTATCGGATAAATTGTCAACATTAGATAGCGTTTTGAGTACAGCGACACATTTTATTCTGAAGAAATACAAAGATCACGGAACAATTTTAAACAAGAACTCAAAAGATGAAAGAGAGGTAATTACCCCATGAGGGAATTTCTTTCTGAAAAAGTAACAAACATAAAACCATCCGGGATAAGAAAATTCTTTGATATAGTAAGTGAGATGAAAGATGCAATTTCGCTTGGTGTTGGAGAACCTGATTTCGATACTCCTTGGCACATCCGAGATGAAGGTATATATGCTTTTGAACGAGGAAAAACTTTTTATACTTCTAATTCAGGGCTAAAAGATTTAAAAGAAGAAATCTCTGCATATATCAAACGTTCACAAGGAATAGTATACAATCCCGCAAGTGAAGTAATTGTGACAGTAGGAGGTTCTGAGGCAATTGATATAGGGTTAAGAGCGGTAATAAATGATGGAGATGAAGTAATTGTTCCTCAACCATCTTATGTTTCTTATGTTCCATGTGCAGTTATGGCTGGTGCAAAGCCCGTAATAATAAATTTAAAAGCTGAAAACGAGTTCCGTTTGACCCCTGAACAATTGCAGTCCGCTATTACTCCAAAAACAAAGATGTTAATTTTGCCTTATCCTAATAATCCGACAGGTGCGATTATGGAACGTGAGGATTTAGAAAAGATTGCAAAAATTATTATTGAAAATGATATTCTTGTAATGTCTGATGAAATATATGCTGAGCTTACCTACAAAGAAAAGCACGTTTCTATAGTATCACTTGACGGAATGAGAGAGCGTACAATATTGATTAATGGCTTTTCTAAAGCGTATGCAATGACAGGTTGGAGATTGGGGTATGCTTGTGCTCCTGATTGGTTGATAAAACAGATGGTAAAAATTCACCAATTTGCCATAATGTGTGCTCCGACAACAAGTCAGTATGCTGGTGTTGAAGCATTGAAAAATGGGGATGATGATGTAAAAATGATGCGCCAATCATACAATCAGCGCAGAAGATTTTTAATGGATGCGTTTAAAAAAATGGGGCTTGATTGTTTTGAACCGTTCGGAGCTTTTTACGTTTTCCCTTGTATAAAAGAATTTGGAATGACAAGTGAAGAATTTGCAACGAAATTTTTACAGGAAGAAAAAGTGGCAGTTGTTCCGGGTACTGCTTTTGGGGATTGCGGAGAAGGCTATTTGAGAATATCTTACGCTTATTCTTTAGATACTCTAAAGATTGCAATAGCTCGTTTGGAGAAATTTATAAATAAACTTCGACATAAATAATAGCTTGTTGGGTAATATTTTTTACCAATCTTCGGGAGTTTAATGATATTGTTTCGGAGATTTTTATATGAAAAAATGTTTACGAATTTTTATATCGTTATTTTTTGTCGTGTTTGTAAGTCTGCTGGTTAGGGCTGAAAACATACATTTTAATGATGAAATTTATAAACTAAAACAGCCTGACAAAATATTAAAAAGTAATATTGAAGAAAACGAGTATTATAAAGATAGTGAAAACAGTAACCAATGGACAAGTAAAATTAAAATACTTTACTATCCTGAGGTAAATAATCCTTTGAAATATTCAAATGAAACGGATAAAAAAATTGAATCAGACAACAAATGTGTGCTTTTAAAGTTTATACAAAACAAGAAAAAGGATATTGCTTTAATTAGTTACCTTGAAAATGTAACTCAAAATAATCAAAATTACTTTGTCTATAATATTGTGAAATTTGAAAAACATCCTAAAAAGGGTATGATGGAATTACAATTTTCTAAAAAGTATCTTGTAAGCTCAAAACAGGAGATTTTAAAAATGGTAGAGGAATTAAAAAATATCAATAATGACTATATGGAGCGTTTGGTTATATCTCCCATTCCACCAATAGTAACAAAGTAAGAAATATCAGCTATTGCTATATCTGCTCAATTAGACTAAATCTTTTTCCTAAATATAATATTCGGTATTTTGTTTTTCTTCCCAAATAATGTAATCTCCAAGTCGATGTTGCTACAACGTGCCCGCTGAAATCTTTTTTAAATTTTTGCGTTTTTACATATTTTTTTACTGTAGGTTTAATTTTACTATAATAGTATAAAACTTCTCCGTCATAGTAATATTGCAAACTAAATCTCTCTGTCAAATCGTAAGTTGCTAGTTTTAAATTTTGTTCTTTTGCAATATATGCAATATTTAGCAAATCACGTTCTCCAAAGTTATACCATACATTAAAAATGTTTGGAAGCATAAACCCTGATAGTAGCGTAATTAGAATAATATTAGAACAAAATACATATTGAGGTTTCTTTCTAAATATTCCGATGCCCAAATACACAAGAAATATTAGCAAAACAAAAATTAATGCTATTTGTATTTCTTTAACAATACTATAAGTGTATTCGTTCAGGATAAATTTTGCCATAAAAATTGCGATAATAACCAATTCAAATACTACAAAATTTATTATTGCGGAAATTCTTAATTCTTTTGAGTATTCTTTAATATTATCCCACATATATGCCGTTAATACTGAACTAAATATATATAACGGTAAAATATATGTAACAAGTTTAGTTTGAGATAATGTGAAAAATATAAATGTAAAAATAAAACCAATTAAATTTATTGCAATTATGTCTTTTGATAGCAGGCTTGTTGCTAACCGGTTCCAGAAGTA
>CAMGGL010000145.1 GCA_946055575.1 uncultured Candidatus Melainabacteria bacterium | reverse complement strand
AGACAATTTCTTTTCTAAGCCAACAAAACTTAATATAAAAATCAACGGCAGTAAATATAATATGTATCTGATTGTAAATACGTTTATCTGAAACGCTGCAGAAAGAGTAAACAATAAGAAATTAACTATTATAAGATAGTATAAAACCTTTAAAAACCCTTCAGATTTGCGTACTCCTTGTACAAAACCGTACAAAAAGTAAACACACGGCAAAATTGCAAAAATCGTAAACAACAGAGTAATATTATAAGAATCAACAGATGGCCAGTACAAATTGTTAACTAAAGTTACACCGAAAAAGTTCCTTATAACATCTACAATATGCGAAAAATACAATTGTCCTTCATGTCTTACTATAAAATGCGTTCTTAAACTTGCATAATAAAAAACCAATAACCAATAAGGAATTAACAAACAAATCTCAACACCTAACCCCTTTAAATAGAACAAAATTCGATCTTTTAATTTGTTTTCGGATAAATAAAAAAGATAAGTAAGCGCAAGAGATATGTTATAAAAAATTCCGCCAACAAAAGTATAAGGTATCAAAACATTTACTATAACAAGTTTGACCAAAGACTTTGTATCATGATTTTTGTTAAAATCTATAAAATAATTAAACGATAACAAAACTAAAAACAGCACCATCGGATACATACGCGCCTCAGGTGAAAAATATACCAACAAAGGATTAACCGCAATAATTGCAGAAACAATCAATGCCAAAGTTGGCGACATAAGTTTTCTTGCCACACAAAAACTTAACGGCACCGCCGAAATTGCAAAAATTAGTGATAAAATTCTGATTGCAACCTCGCTCTCTCCAAAAATTTTCATCCAAAAATGTAATAAGAAAAAATATAACGGAGTATGCTGTAAATCAACAGTCATCAGATTTTGGATAATTCCAAACGGGAAATCTTTTTTTGCAGTTACCCAAGAACATGCTTCATCATACCAAAATGCAGCATCAGCATACAAAACTCTTAACCAGACTGCAAGTAAAATAACTAATATAAAACTCAATATACATAATACTTTTTTCTTATCCATAAAATACTCCTTAAAAAAAAGATAACATAAAATGAACAATTTTTGAAACAGATTCGTTATAAAAATATACAAGGAAGTATTCTGATAGAATAAGAAAGGATGACGAATGAAAAAATTATTAATTTTAGCCGGAGTAATTGCGCTAACGGCGACGACACAAGTATTTGCCCAAACAGAAACTCAGGTTGCACCTGACAAAAAACCTTGCCCTACTGAATGTTGTAAAAAAGGACCTGACTTTGCTCGTCCTGATAAGGCAAGAAGACATCACGGGAATATGAAAAAATTTGAAGACGAATTAAATCTTAGTGCAAAACAAAAAGAACAGGCAAAACAATTAAGAGAAAAACAAATGGAAACTGCAAAACCTCTATTTGAAAAATTAAAAGCAAACGAACAAGAATCAAGAGAGATTAAAGACCAACTTCATCAATTAAGAGAAGACGGCAAAAAAGAATTTGAAGCAATCTTAACAGAAAAACAATTGAAAAAACTTGAACAATTGAGATTAGAACGAAAAAAAGAATTTGCAAAAAAAGATAGACAAGGCGATTTACACAGAAAACCGCCAATGCCGCCACCTTGCAAATGTAACGATATCCCAAAACCTCCGATTGAAGAATAATCGGTCAACCCCCTGCTTTTAATCAGCTGGGGGTTGAATTTTTAATTCAATTAATATTAATTAAACCTCTTGCATGTGTATTTCCCAGCGAAGATATCCCGCGCCGGTACTAGGATCAATATGTTCAACCAATTCTTTATCCAATATTCTGAACTGTTGACCGGCAGGATAAACCACTTCCTGATTATAACCCAGATTGTACGCCTGCGAAGTTTCAGACTTAGGGTGCATTACAAATTTAATATTTTGAGAAGAAATATGGTCCCCAAAACAATCCTCTGCATAAGTCTTATGAGATGAACAACAATGCAAATCCGGCAAAGTATAGATTTCACCTTTCTTAGGGATTTCGCGCATTACAAATTCTTCAGGCTTTGATTTGCCAAACCAATGATAAACCGGCTCAATGTCAAACTCCTGTTTATAATCTTTATCCGCTATTGTTTCATATAAGGTTTTGGTTTTTATCGGATGTTTGGAATTATATCTTCCGCCTAACGCCATTACAGACTTTTGCAACTCATTAGTAGAAAACTCAAATGAACCCATGTGAGCCATTTGCCAAGCATGATAGATTTCTTTATCTGTAGAATTTGCAGAAAGTTTTGGAATTGTCATAATCTCCAAACTTTCATTATCCAATCGAGCAGCCTCAAGTTCAGAAATTGCAGCTTGCCGCTGAGAAGGAGTTAAAACAGACGTTGTTGAAACTTTTATCTCTGGTTCATAGAGCAGTTTTGATTTAATCATTTTTATCCTAAAATCATCAAGCTGTTTCAATCGACGTTCTCTCATTTTAACTAACCGAGAAAGATAAGCATGTGCAGTTTCTCCCTCTTTTTTAGGAATAGTTTGAGCGAACTTTAAAAGTTGAGAAAACATTTTATTATAATGTTCTTCAAACTCGCAAACATATTTAAACATACCTGTATACTTTCTAGGATCAAGGTCAAAACCATTTTCAACAATTTCACGCAACAGGGTATCAATATCTTCTTTTGATATTTGAACACCGTTTTTTTCAAGCATCTTTATCTGAGCTATTAAATCTTTGGCTACAGTTCTTGTTGCAGGTAAATTTACGGTTAAACTATTATAAGTAATTCTTCTGTTCAAAGTCTGAGAAAGCTCATCAGTTATAACTTCTGGATTAAAAACTCTGCGAGCATCAATTTTTCTCATAATTTTTGAGAAATAGTCAGACAAATCTTCATAATCAGCTTTTTGAGTGTTCTTTACTTCCTCGAGAACTTCTTTCATATAATTTTTTCTATTGATTAAAGTTTGAGCTAGAGTTTTATCCTCTACAATTTTGAGAATTTCTTTATCGGGAATTCTACAAACAGAATTAAAAGACTCAATCAAATCTCTTTGATTCATTCCGGAATACACAATTGTACTATCATAATTTCTACCATCTACAAGGGTAATGAGTTCAGTCGGCCTATTGCCAAAATCTTCTTTTAATCTACCCCTTGCCCGATATCGTAAAGCTCCGCCATTATCAATTTTTACAAGTGTTTTTCCTTGCACCATAGTATTACCGGGCAATAAAGAATCCCAGTTTGCCAGCCACACATCTGCAGCAAACCCTCTTTGTAAGAGTTTCACATCGGCAGTTTCTGTCAGATTAGGAACTTGTTTGCTTGCTAATGCTTTAATCTTTCCGTTTAGGGTTATCGGAATAACTTCGGGGGTTTCAACACCTGCAAGCTTATACAATTTTGATGCCAAAATTTCCGAAGCAATATGACCCTCTTTTTGAGCATCGTTGGCGAATTTCACATAAAAGAGTTCACCTGTAGCTTCGTTTTTAGCCCAAAAAGCATCTTGCGAGCCCATTTGAGAACCAACATATCTCTGCCACTTGGCTATTGTTCCATCAGTAGTGGTTACCTGAATGGGTTTTAAAGGATGAGATGAATTAAGAGAGCGCTCAAGCATTGTTTCTTTTGACAGTTGAACAACATCACTATTTAAATTTTTCATCGGATTTGTGACTAATCCCGAAGTTTTTTCAACTTGCGCAGACGCAGTTCTTTCAAGCTTCTGCGCCCCTGTTGAAGAAACCAGTTCTGAACATTGTTTTACTACACTTGAGATAATTTTATTAATTTTCATAACTAACCTACACAAATTTGCCTATATTAGTATAAAGGTATTTTGAGCGAAAAAATTGCCAAAATTATTACAAAGCGTAAAGAAGAATGAATAAAGATATTCGAGTTAACGCACAAACCACCTCAAAAAACAAGTAGAGAAACCACGTAAGCCTTATTAACAAGTATGTCATCACAACAATTCTACCCTCACCTGATGTAGGAGAGGGGAAATAATTAAAGATCCTGAAACAAGTTCAGGATGACATACGCGCTTTAACCTTGTCTTTCTCGACAATCATGACCTTTATATTCAACCCTACCAACTAAATGTCAAGTTTTTCGAGAGGCGGAACCCCATATCACGAAGTGATATCGGCTTCAATTCCCATAAAACAAAAAAGACCTCAAAAGAGGACTTTTATTGGCGGCGGTAAGGGGAATTGAACCCCTGTTTGGAGAATGAGAATCTCCCGTCCTAACCACTAGACGATACCGCTTTGTGTTCTTATTTTATCACAAAAATTTTTAGTATAACATCTTGTGATGTCTTTTTTTAGGATATAATAAATATAACATAAACATTCATCTAAGGATATTAAAATGGAACAAATTGAAAATAAGATATACCAATTGTTAGAGCAGGTTAACAAAGAACAATCTTAAACATTGTCATAGGAATTAAAAAATAAGTTAGAACTCTATAAAAATGTTTAGATTGGTATTGCTGAAA
>CAMGGL010000144.1 GCA_946055575.1 uncultured Candidatus Melainabacteria bacterium | reverse complement strand
CTTCTCGGATGGTGCCCTATAAGAAAATGAAACTTATCGTGGAAGCTTTTAACGAGATGCCAGATAAAAAATTGGTGGTCATTGGTACAGGCCCGGAATTTGCAAAAACCAAGGCGATAGCCGGAGCAAATGTTGAAATGATGGGGTATCAGCCATTTGATGTGCTGAAGGAAAATATGCAGAAAGCAAAGGCATTTGTATTTGCAGCAGAGGAAGATTTTGGTATAACCCCTGTGGAAGCTCAGGCTTGTGGCACGCCTGTGATTGCCTATGGCAAAGGGGGGGCTTTGGAAACCGTGCGTGGTTTGGATAAAGAAAATCCAACAGGATTGTTCTTTAATGAGCAGACAGTAGACAGTATTGTGCAGGCTGTAAAGAAGTTTGAGCAGGAAGGAGACAATCTAACAGCTTATAACTGTCGCAACAATGCTGAGAAGTTTAACGTTTTTAGCTTTCAAAAGAGCTTGGAGAAATATATAGATGCTCATATGTAAGAAGTTGTTTTCTATAACAATATTTCAAATCTGGCTTACACAATATTGTTAAGTGCAATGATTTAGAACAGAGATTTATAATAAAAGATTTGTATAAAAATATGGGTAGGAAAATGAAGTATATGCATTAGTTATAATTTAGGGAGGATTTATTGCACAATGAGTCATAAAAGATTAAAAGTGTTGCATTTTGAATTTGATGGGCAGATAGGAGGTATAGAGACTTTTCTGTTAAATTTGTATAAAAACATTGATAGGAATAACATACAGTTTAGCTTTGTGACTAGGAGTAAAGAAATACCATTTGAAAAAGAAATACTGGATTTAGGTGGTTGCATAGAATATATTGAAGGTTTTGATAATATTTTTCAGTATATTAAAGGTATTAAGAGAATATTGAATATGGGATATGATATTGTTCACATTCATAAAAACTCGGCAGCTAATATTATTCCATTTATATTAGCAAAGAAAGCTGGACTTCCGATTATATCACATTCCCATAATACCAGACCATCGTGCGGTACTTTATCATATATTTTACATTATATTAATAGGACGTATTTATATAATGTATCAGATATTCATTTAGCTTGTTCACAGGTTGCAGGAAAGTGTCTCTATGGTAATAAAAATTTTCAAGTGGTGAATAATGGGATTATTGTAAATAAATTTTTATATAATGAAAAAATTGCACTTGCTAAACGTAAAGAATTATCAATAAAAGAAAATCAATTGATAATAGGACATATTGGCAAATTTACAGAGCAAAAGAATCATAAAGGGTTAATTGAGATTTTTGAAAAAATATTACTTAACAGACCAGATGCAAAATTGGTATTGATAGGTGATGGCCCTCTAAAGATGAACATAAAAGACATGATAAAAAAGATGGGGATAGAAGATAATGTAATGTTTCTAGGTTTAAGAAAAGATATACCTGAACTCCTTATGGCAATGGATATTTTTTTAATGCCATCTTTGTATGAAGGGTTACCAATTGCAGCAGTAGAAGCTCAAGCTAGTGGGCTGGATGTTTTTTTGTCAAATACTATTTCAAAGCAAACTGAAATTACATCGTCTGTACATTGGTTTGATAATGTACAGACAAGTAAAAAAATTGCAAATTTTATATGTAATTCCTATAAAGAAGTTGATCGTAAAAATGCAAATAAGCAAGTTGTAAGGGCTGGTTTTGATATAATTGATACTTCAAATAAACTTTCCGAAGTGTATAGTTTGCTTATGTCTAAAGATTACGATAAATGAAATTTTAGTATTGTTGCTGTCATGAATAAGTAGTAGCAATAATTCAGCGAGGTGATTAGTTTTGAGAATGCTATGTAATTATTGTTTTTGCGTAAGTGCTTTTATGCTGCCGTTTGTGAGTAGCATAGATATATTTAGAAAAATATTATATCCATTGGGGTCAGGATTTTTTTTGTTTTCTTGCATTGGTATTTGTCTATGGATTATGCACATCAGAAGTGGTAGTATTTTACTTCCTAGCAAAAAAATTAGTTTTTGTGTTGTACTTTTTATAATATCTATCATAATTTCAGGTATTGCAAATATAGAAAATATGTTACATTTAGAGTGGCAGACTGTATTGGGAGTTAATCGGTTTATTATGAGTATCTTTTTGATTACCATGCAGTTTTTGATATCTATTTATGCTTACAATATTTGGATACGTAGCGAATATATACATCATATTTTCTTTAATTGCTTGCTTTATGGTTTTGTAGTGTCAGGAATAGTAGGAATATTGGAAATAATTTCTATATTTGGGGTATTAGATGTATCATCTATATTAAGTTTTATAGATGATTTATATAGAGGTGACCTTGGTCGCCAAGCATTTAGGGTTAGTTCAGTGGCTGGAGAACCATCATTTTACGCAATATATTTAGGTTTTATAACACCGTTCTTATTATGGAAATATTATAAATGTGGATCAATATTTATGTTGTTTTGCGTAAATTTACTATTTTTAATGGTTTTGGGAACTTACTCAAGAACTGCCTATGGAATAATTTTATTGGAATGTTTTGTTTACAGTATATTCTTTTACAAAGAAATATTTAGAAAAAAGTTTAAATATACAAGAAAATTATTTGTAATAGAGATTCTTTTTTTTCTATTTATGGTAAATTTTTTTTCGATAGATTTTGTCGGTGATGTATTTGGTGTGTTTTGTACATTAATTGGCGATAATGCATTTTCGCAAATGTCGAATCTTACTAGGTTAGGTTCATCTATAGCTGCGTTAAACATTTTTTATGAGTATCCCTTATTTGGTATTGGATATGATCAGTTTGCTTATTTTGCTTCTGAATATTACCCAGATTGGGCATATCAAAGCATGGAAATAAAAAAATTGGCGATTAATTATACAAGCCGTTCGTTTTGGCCGTCAGTATATAATTATTATGCTCGCTTGTTATGTGAAGTTGGTGTAGTTGGTTTTCTTAGTTTTATTTTGATTATATCTAGTGTTTTTAAAGAGGCATACAAATCTCTTGTTAGGAGTAGTAATGAAAAAACGAAAATGTTTTTGGTATCATTTTTGGGTTCATGTTTATCAATGTTTAGTGGTTCAGATTTATCAGATGTGTTTTGTTTAAGCTTTGCATTACTATTAGCTGAGATTAAATTGAGTGAATTAGGAGGTATGCATGTTGGACAATAGGTTGTTGTGTATTATGTATATGATGAACGCTGGTGGGGCAGAGACTATGATTATGAAATTATACCGTGAAGCAGTTAAACAAGGCGTGTATTTCGATTTTTTATTATTTAATAAGGATAAGGGGTTTTATGATGATGAAATTAGAAAATTAGGAGGAAAAATCTTTTATATTGGTGATGTATCTATTAAAAAAAATCCCATAAGGTTTTTATATTTACTTATATCATTTTTGAATAGTCATAAATATTCTCGGGTTTTACAATCTACTGAACAGTCGTATTTTGCTATATATGCTCTAATAGCTAGATTATTGGGGAGTAAAATAGTAGCTATACGTTCTACAAATTCAACTACATGTAAAGGATTCGTATGGGATTTTATAAGCAGATTAATGATTTTTATACCGCGTATAGCAACAAACGTTAGATTTGCACCATCAAAATTGGCAGCTGATTTTTTATTTGGTAATAGTAATGGTGTACAAATTTTGCAAAATGGTATTAAGGTTGAAGATTTTATGTTTGATATACATTTGCGCAGAAGATGTAGAAAAGAATTTGCGTTGAATGATAGCTTTGTTGTGGGACATATTGGAAGATTTTCCAAGCAAAAAAATCATAAATTTTTATTAGATGTGTTTTTAGAAATTATTAATTACAAGCCAAATAGTGTTTTATGTTTGGTTGGAATTGGAGAACTAGAGGATGAAATTAAGCAATATGCTGTACAATTAGGAATAATAAACAAAGTAATTTTTTGTGGTATTCGCAGAGATGTATCGCATATATTGATGGCAATGGATGTTTTGGTGTTTCCATCCTTTTATGAGGGGATGCCTAATGTTGTCATTGAAGCTCAAACAACAGGATTGCCATGTCTCGTATCGGATACTGTTACTGAAGAATGTAAAGTGACGGATAAAGTGGAATTTTTATCTCTAAAAAATCTTGCAAATGAATGGGCTATCAAAGCATTGTCTATGTTTGATAATGATACCAAGCGTGAAGAATATGCTATGAAGATGAAATTAGCAGGATATGACATTGAAGATGTTGCGCAGAAATTCCTGTTTAGCATGAAACTTAATGGTAAATTAGACTAACTTCAGTTTGTGCTTTTATTATCAAGAACTTTTTGAGAATACAGTGAATCTTTTTAAGCGATAAATAGCAGTTTTGCCATAAAGGAACAGAACTACTAAGAAAATGAAAAATATACTTCTGAAAAAAATACACATAAATATTTTTATGATATAAGTGTTTGTTGTTTGAATTGTATGGAAATGAGGTATGGTTCAATGCACGTAGTTTTACTTTCGGGAGGTTCAGGGAA
>CAMGGL010000143.1 GCA_946055575.1 uncultured Candidatus Melainabacteria bacterium | reverse complement strand
ACCGTTTAAGCCGTATTCATAATCAATTTTTATATTGAGTGACATAATCTTGTTATAGAATTTTTCTTTTAGTTCAGGTTTTATCATAAAATAATATCTGATAAAATCCATAATTTGTTTTAATGTAAAATCAAACTGATATTTGTCATATTGATTATGGTTTCTGAATGAATTTTCAACGTGTTCGTAAACTTTAAATATATCAAATACATTTTCGCCCAAATTTGCAGTAATACATCCTGGTCTGTTTGTCAGATAGTAATACATAGCTAAAGGAACGTAAGTAATTCTTTTTGCTGATAAATATACTTCCGCCCAAAATGGGCAATCTTCATAAATTATTCCCTCACAAAACGGAATATTTTCAATTAAATCTTTACGATAAAGTTTTGACCAAGTTGTTACGGGGCTGAATTTGAACCCGTCAAATCCTAAATCTTCATTGTTAAACGGTTTGTTCTCGTATTCGGTTAAAAATTGTGAGCGGTTGATTGTTTTTTGAGAGGCAGTATCAACTCCTCCAGATATATAATCAAATATGACAACATCAGAGTTGTTTGTTTTTGCATTGTTGTATGTTTTTTCAACGACAACTGATGAAATATAATCATCTGAATCCACAAACAAAATGTAATCGCCAGTTGCTTCTTTTACTCCGACATTTCTGGCAGAAGACAAGCCTCCGTTAGTTTTGTTTATTATTTTTATTCTGGAATCAAACTTTTTATAATGTTCGAGTATATCTAAAGAGTTATCAGGTGAACCATCGTTAATGCAAAGAATTTCTATATCGGTAAAAGTTTGATTTAAACAAGAATCCAAACACCTTGCCAAATATTTTTCTACGTTATAAACCGGAATAATTATTGATACTAAAGCCATAATTACACTATATTATTGTTGTTATCTACTCTTTTTTGAGAATCATGTCTTCTTATTCTTCTTGCAAATAAGAAAAGTAAGATAATTCCGAAGATTAAAACTATTCCGATAGCTGCACCGCTATATCTTACATATTGCAGTTTTATTTTTGTAACAGAATCGCTTTTTATTTTCCAAGTATATACATTCCCGTCTATATTATCTGCATTGTTGAAAGATGCAAAAGACGGAACTTTAATGCTGAATGTAGTTTGAAATTCATCAAAATTTCTTGGCGCCGGAGCATCCTCAATTTCATCCATAGATTTTTTTACAAACAGTCTTGTATCATCATCAAGATTTGCGGCTAAGTCGTCATCTCTTTCTATTGGTGGTTCAAGTTCTTCAGGATCTCCGTATTTCTCATAATATTCGGGAACAAGTGTTTGAGAAACTACTGCCTGTTCAAGTTCTTTCTCTGTTTTTATTGTCAGGTTGTTTTTCTGTTCTCTTGCATCGTACTCACAATCTATATTATAAGATGTTATAAGAAAATTTTTCTTGATGTTAATAAACTTATTGTCAGGTAAATTTGATTTAAATCCCAAAGATGACAGATCTAAATCTTTAACTTTGAGGTTTTTAACGCTTTTGACTGCCGTAATTGTAGACAATTTTTTTTGGAAAGCTGTTTCTGTTTTGTAATCGTTATCTAAAAATTTTTGATAATTCTCCATAATATTGTAAGCATCAATATCGGTTTTGTCGTTTAAGTCCCCTTTATATGTTAGTGAAGTAACGACTGACGCAGAATTATCATCATTCAAATTAACTCTTGTATCAACATAAGCACAACCGGTAATTAGCGGTGCTACAATAATCAATGATATAAGTAATTTTTTCATATAACAAGCTCTCCGTATTCCTAACAAAATCATTATAACATAATAATTACATGATGTTAAATTATAAAGAATGTTTAAGGTATAATTGCATTATGAAAATTAATGATGAATATATTGTTCGAATTGATAAGATAACAAATTTAGGTGCAGGCATGTGCAAAGTTAATGATTTTGTTGTGTTTGTCGAAAATTCCTGCCCTGAAGATAAATTAAAAATAAAAATAACTAAACTTAATAAAAATTATGCAAACGCAGAAATTGTAGAGATTGTAGAACCTTCAAAGTACAGAGTTTCACCGTTTTGTCCGATGCAAAAAGTATGTGGGGCATGCCAATTACAGTTTATTGACTATGATTATCAACTGAAAATAAAACAAGAAATAACCCAAGATGCAATAAGAACGATTGCCGGTTTGAATCTTGAGGTTAAACCTACTATACCAAGTCCTGAGATAAAAAATTATCGTTGTAAAATTCAATATCCTGTCTCAAGAACCAAAAAATCTGCCAGAATTCTTGCAGGATATTATAAACCCAAATCGCATGAAATCGTAAATCTCAAATACTGTCCGATACAACCCGAAGTTTGTGACAGAATAGTTGAGTTTGTCAGAGATAAAGCTTTTGATTATGGGATACAAGGCTTTATTGAAAAAAATCATTCGGGTGATTTGCGTCATGTTGTAATCAGGCATTCAAAACTAACTGGTGAAAATCTTGTGGTTTTGGTTGTTAATGCCACAAAAACATTTGACAGGCTCAATGATTTTGCAAAGGCTATTTTTGAAGAATTTAGTGAAATAAGCGGAGTTTGTGTTAATTTTAATTCTAAAAAAACAAATGTTATTCTTGGCAAAAAAACAGAATGTTTAATCGGAAAAGATTTTATCGAAGAAAAACTAGTGGATAAAATCTTTAAAATCGGTGCGGATACATTTTTTCAAGTAAATCCCAAAAGTGCCGAAAATATTTTTAGATATGTGAAAAATTATCTTATTGATAACTTTAATAACCCGCAAGTTCTCGATGCTTATGCCGGAATTACAGCATTTGGTATTGTTGTATCTGATATTTGTAAAAATGTTGTATCTGTTGAAGAAAACAACTCCTCTTGTCTTTTGGCACGAAATATTATAAAGTCAAACAAAATAAAAAATATTGAAATTCATAATACTGATGCCACAAAATTTTTAGCCGAAGAAATGCGTGAGTTTGATGCGGTGATACTTGACCCGCCAAGAAAAGGTTGTACGGAAAAATCTCTTGATGAGGCGTTCCGATTATCAAAAAATACTATAATATATGTAAGTTGCAACCCTGCGACTTTAGCTCGGGACTTAAAGTATCTCGTCAAAAAAGGTGCAATTGTTGAGAGTGTTCAGCCTTTTGATATGTTTTGTCACACCTACCATGTTGAAAATGTCGCGATTATAAAGATTTAGTCTTTTTGACCGTATTTTTCGATTGTTTCATTAAGACGTTTTTTTACATTGGCTACAATACTCAAATCTTCCTGTTTTTCAAGTCTGATTTTTTCCAGTAGTGTTTTTCTCATTTTACGAATGTCTGCAATGTAGATAGTTTTATCGTCTCTTTCAATATAGTCTTCTGATTCTTGTATAAGTTTTTCCAGTTCCGGAACGTATTCGGATGCTCTGACTTTTGCCGATTCCATTCTGTAGTGTAGTGATATTTTATTTTCAATACCGTTTAGTAAACCTCTCAATACTGCACAGTTTTCCTGGCTAAGTTCTGTCGGTCGTTTTAAAGATTCGTGGAAGTAGTCTTTGTTTTTTGCGTTAAAAAATAACGGTTTCGCAATATAATCACGCAGTATACCGCCGATAGTATCTGTATTTGTTTTAACTCTATAGGCAGGAGTATGTACGTTAGGATTTTCAATTTTTGAAATGTGTAAAAGGTTATCAAGCATACGTCTTATGTCATAGGAATAATAAGACTCGTTATGTTTAGCTATTGCATAATTTTTTCCGTAAAGTATTAACACCTCTAAAGGTGGAGCGTCTTTTTTTGATAAATTTTTGTCAACAAGCCGGATTTGGATATCTTCATATCCGGATTTTTGAGGTTTGCCTATGCATTTTGCCAAATCTTCACCCAATATGACGGTATCTTCCGGTTTTACTCCGTCTAAGCGGATGTCAAAATCCGGAATACTTGATTTTTTCCCCTGAGGTATTTGTCTTACAAAATAGCCTCTTAATTCAAAATCGTCTAAAATTTCTCTAATTAATTTAAAATCGTAAGGGTTTTCGACAAACAGCGTTGAACGAACTCGGTCAAGACTTTCTCCGCATCTGAGGAATTTTGATATAAATGAATCAGTACTTTTTACAACTGCAGGAGCGCAATATGCTTCATCGAAAGATACTCCGCGAGAAGCGTATTTATCTGCAATAACTTTTAAAGTGTCCATTAATCGAGCACCCATTGAACGATAAAACGGTAAATTCTTATCATATCCGAGCCTAATGGCTTCCTCTATTCTTGATAGAGGGGTAGTTATATTCCCGCTGAAAGAAACTGTATCAGCGCTCAATTGTTGTATTCTTGGAGTAAGCGCAACTTTATTACGATAATTTGGATTTTGTCTGCTAAAACATCCCTGATAATATGGGGTAATTGAACCTACGTACATAACTTGTCCTTCTATTGCCATTATAATTAACTCGTGAAAATTTAAAAATTTACATATTTTTGTAAATTTTAAATATATTGTTACATAATTTTACATATATAAAATTTGTGTGCCTGGGTCTCTTTGCTCTACAGTAGAAAA
>CAMGGL010000142.1 GCA_946055575.1 uncultured Candidatus Melainabacteria bacterium | reverse complement strand
TTCTTTAGCTTGTTGCAAGGCTAATTTTGAAACCGCAATACTATCATGTGAATTCATTAAATTAATATATGCGCTTTTTACATCCAAATATACATTTTGACGTTCCTGTTCGTAATCTGCAACATACTTTCTATAAGTTGCCATTGCTTCATCAACTTGTTTTTTCAAAAGCATTAAATTTACATTTGAATAAGTCAGCTGAACTCCGAATTGATAACTGTAATCAGAGTTGATTTCACGTCCACCATAAGAATACGAGCCAAAAGCATCAATATCTGGTGTATATGCACGCTTAGAACTTTTTACAACTAATTCCGCAGCATCCATTTTTTTCTTTGCTGATAGCAAAGATGGACGTGACGCCTCAGCAACTTGAATTAAATCCGTAAAATTCACTTCATATTCTTTTGAATTCAAACCGTCTTTTAAAACAACTCCGGCTAATTCAGGAATACCAACAGCATTTGCCAATTGAACAGCAGCAAGCTCCATAGTATTTTTAGCCTTGATAAGGTTTAATTTTGCTTTACCTAAATTGTATTCTGCATAGGTTACATCAATTTTTGCTTTCTTCCCAATGTCATAATATGCTCTTGCTTGTTTTAGTTGTAATTCATAGTCAGAAACCGTATTTTCATACACTTCCTGCTGAATTTTAGCAAAAACCATATTGTAATACGCAACTTTTACATTATAAATAACATTTTCAATACTTGTTTCTGCATCATATCTTGAAGATTCGTAAGTTTTCTTTGCAGAATCAGCAACTGCTTTGGTTTTACCAAAATCAAATAAAAGCATATTTGCGGACAAAGTAGGAACGTAGAACATATTATATTTTTGAACCATCATACGTGCAAAATTCCCGCCCATAGTCATAAACATATCGTTTCTTGAATAACTCACGCCTCCTGATAAAGTCGGGAAATAATTTGACCATGCTTGTCCGACACGAGATTTATATATTTCGGAATTGCTGATAGCAGACATAATCGCAGGATGATATGTAATGGCTAACTTTATGCAGTCATTTAATGAGACCTCACTAGGAAGATCATTATACATAATTTGACTGTCTATTGTAGGAAATTTTGTTTCATACATTCCTTTAGCTTCTTTTGAAGAATCTATTTTTTTTCTTGCATTAGATTTGAGTTTCTTAATCTCTTTTTTTTGATTAACTTTAACTTCTTTTTCCGGCTCAATAATATATATTTCTTTCTCTTTCTTTGCTGCAAGCATAGACTCATCAACGGACTTTGCTTTTTTGGCAAACGTAATATTTGTACCCGCAGTTATTATTGAAGCTATTAATATCGCATTTAAAATCTTTTTCATGATAATTTATATCTCCAAATCTTTTTCAGTAATTTCTCTTTTCGGGAATTTATCAACAAATTCCTGTACTAACACGTAAAATGCCGGAGTTAATGCAGCACCCAATGTAGCAGCCGCAACCATACCGCCAAACACGGTTGAACCAACAGATATTCTTGAATTTGCTCCTGCTCCTGATGCAAAAATCATTGGTAACACACCGATAATGAAAGCTAATTCCGTCATCATAATCGCTCTGAAACGAAGTTTTGCGGCTTTTATGGCAGCTTCTTTTATTCCAAGTCCGTTTTTCTCGTGTTCTTCTTTTGCAAACTCTACAATCAAAATTGATTGTTTTGCGGCAAGACCGATTAAAGTAATCATACCAACTTGAGAGTAAACGTCAAATGATTGGTTAATCATCATTTGGAATATCAATGCACCTAGTGCTGCGACAGGAGAAATCAATAGAACCGCAACAGGTATAGTATAACTTTCATACAAGGCAACAAGGAATAAATAAACAAACACAAGTGCAAAAGCAATAATCATAGCAGTTTGACCTGATGCTTCTCTTTCTTGAGCAGAAGTTCCTGACCAGTCAAATGTCATATCAGAAGGCAACGTTTTTCTTGCAACTTCTTCCATAGCTGTCATTGCATCACCGGAACTTTTTCCTGCGGCTTGCTGACCAGATATTTGCACTGATTCATATTGGTTATATCTTGCAATCGCTGCAGTACCAACGGTCTGTTCAAGTGATACTACCGATAAAATAGGAACTTGTACACCGTTTTTGTTCTTTACATATATTCCGTCCAAATCAGTAGCTTTATCTCTAAAGCGACTTTCTGCTTGAATTTGCACTTTAAACACACGTCCGTATTTGTTAAAATCGTTTACATAATATGTCCCGAGCATTGATGATAATGTTGCATACAATTCCTGCAAATCAATATCTTGTGCCATTGCCTTAGCATAATCTATATTAACAACATACTGCGGAACATTAGCCTGAAATGTCGTGTTAACATTTGATAATGTAGGATTTTGATTTGCTGCCATTATCAGTTTTTGGGCCCAAGATTCCATTTCCTGAGCGGTATACTCACCTTGTGATAACATCTGAAATTCAAAACCGCCTAACATACTCATACCTTGAATTGCAGGTGGTGAAAATACAATAATAGATGCTTCTTTTGTATTTGCTGTAATTTGTCTTATTCTTTTTAATATTGCAGCATGTGACAAATCTGTAGGTTTTCCATTAATTTTTCTTTCTACCCATGTAAAAATATTATTTTTTCTATCTGCATAATCCTTCAATATTATAATCGCAAATGCTGCGTTGACCTGTCTTCCGCCACCAAATACCGTGATTTTTGTATCATCAACACCGTCTAATTTCTTTACTTCATCCACGAATTTAACCGCAATATTTTTTGTCCTTGATAAGGATGCACCATCAGGCAAAGTTATTTGCGAAATCAAAACACCCTGATCCTCATCAGGAATGAAACCTGTTGAAATAAATTTGAATGCACCTAATGTTAATGCGACAATAACAAAATAGGTTATAATGACAAGTTTTTTATCATAAACGAATTTTGTAACAAATTCCATAAAGAAATCTTCAATTTTTGAAAATCCGATATTAAAAACTTCAACAATTTTTGCAGTTCTTTTATTCATCCTTTGCCAAATATGTTTAAAACGGTTAAATAAAGGATGTTTAATATCATCCGGCACGATATTTTTTTCACGACCCAAAAGGTGTGAACACATTGCAGGTGACAGAGTTAATGCGCAAATTGCGGAAATTGCGATAGAAACAGCAATACATACCGCAAACTGTTTATACATAACGCCTGTCATACCGCCCATAAACACAATAGGGACAAATACTGCCATCAAAACCATTGCCATAGCAACCAATGAAGCTCCAACTTCTTCCATTGTTATTTGAGTTGCGATAATGGCTGATTTCCCTTCATCAATATGTCGTTTTACGTTTTCAATTACAACAATAGCATCGTCGACAACAACACCAACCGCCAAAACTAAAGCAAATAATGACAAAAGATTTATTGACATGCCCAAAGCCTTTAATGCTGCAAACGTACCGACTAAAGATACCGGAATTGTTGCACATGGTACTAATGTTGCCATTCCGTCACCCAAGAATAAGAAAATAATCAATACAACAATTACTGCTGTTAACAGTATTGTAAATTCTACTTCTTTCATTGATTCAATAATGTATTCGGAATCATCTTTAATTGTCAGAATTTTTATTCCGTTTGTTAATCTTGAATTTAATTCATCAACTTTTGCATGAACTCCTTTTGCCATATTTATAATATTGGCATCAGGCTGTTGTGAAATTACAACTACGGCAGACGGCTTACCTCCTACTAAACCCAAATTTGAGTATGTTTGTGCGCCTAATTCCACACGAGCAATATCTTTGATTTTTACATTTGAACCATCCATATTGGAACGGATTATAATATTTTCAAATTCTTTCGGATCAATCAATCTTCCTTTTGTTTTTAGTGTCAGTTGCAGCGCTTGCTCATTATCAGTAGGTAATGCCCCCAATGCGCCGGTTGCGATTTGCGTATTCTGCGCATTGATAGCAGCTCTGACTTCACTTGTAGAAATGTTCAAACCTGCCATTTTTTGCGGGTCAAGCCATATTCTCATTGAATAATCACCGGCACCGTAAACATCAACATCAGCAACACCATCTACACGTTTTAATTCATCTTTAATGTATATTGACCCATAGTTAGTCAAGTCTAATTGTGACCAATTTCCTTTTTCAGGTACCAGCGTTAATATCAATGCACCTGAACCAGATGTTCTGCTTATTGCAGTTACACCTGTTCTTTGAACATCTTCAGGTAATTGAGATTGCACTTGTTGTATTCGGTTTTGAACATTCATCAAATTGACGTTTTTGTCAGAACCTACTTTGAAATACATATCTAGAATATATGTACCGTCATAAGAATTTGATGACATATAAGAAAGATTTTCTACACCGTTTAACTTGTTTTCCAAAACAGTAGCAACCGAAGATTCAATAACTTCAGCTGACGCGCCCTGATAATTCGCTGAAACCTGTATCTGAGGCGGAGTAACATCAGGATAACTTTCCTGTTTTAAGCTCAGCATTGAAATTACACCAATAATTACTATACATATTGATATAACAAGAGCAAATCTTGGCTTTTTTATAAAAAAGTACAATTTATCTATATCAAAAA
>CAMGGL010000141.1 GCA_946055575.1 uncultured Candidatus Melainabacteria bacterium | reverse complement strand
TTGTAAATGGGGCGGAAGATGGGATTCGAACCCACGCATATCGGAACCACAATCCGAGGTCTTGACCACTTGACGACTTCCGCCATTTCCATGCATATTTATCATATCAAAAAAAGGTTTAAAATCAAGCGTTAAATATTTAAATTGAATTAAAAAATATTATTCAATAAATTCGTAAGAATATGAATTTTCCATTTCATTATTTAATACAGATGCTGGCTCCTGCCATTTTTTAATCCGGATCTTTAAATTAGATGACAAATATCTTGCCCTTTCTTCTTCTTTAAATTGTGAAAGATAAGATTTATTACCATCTTTGCCGACTAAATACACTTTGTAAAACGTATCCTCTTTATTTACAATGACGTCTTTAATATCATATAAAGAAATCAAATCTATTTCAGAAGATTTATATTCAGGCAAACTACATCCTTTATAACTATGTCTACTACTAAACAGCCAATCCCAACATATATCATGCTTGTATGAATAAACCTCCATTTTACAAGTATTATCAGCTGCATAACATATTATTTGCTTAGGATGTGTATTCCATTCAGCCATACTCATTGGAATTGGAGATAGGAAAACAATAATACATAATACACAAAATATCGGATGATTTTTTATAAAATCAAAAAAATCATAAAGCATACAACAATCCTCATACTAAAAGACACCCAAAAACTTGAGTGTCTTTCTATTTTTAGTTTATTCTTTGGAACATATAACCAATTCCGCGGGCTGTCAAAATCAACTCAGGATTTGCAGGGTCTGTTTCCAACTTAGAACGTAATCTTGAGATATGAACATCTACAACACGTGTATCAATTCTGTGATCAGGCGGATATGCCCAAACGTGTTGCAAAATTTCATTTCTGGAGAATGCTTGCCCTGAATTATTTACCAACAATTCTAACAAACTAAATTCCATACCGGTTAAACGGATTCGCTCATTCTTTCTGTATACCTGACGGCGGGCTGTATCTATTTTTATATTACCTGTTGTAATAACATTCTTAGTTACTTTTCCTGATGGGGTAACCATTTCTCGATTATTTGTTCTTCTTAATACAGCTTTTACCCTTGCTTCAAGTTCTTTCGGGCTGAAAGGTTTAATAACATAATCATCAGCACCCAATTCCAAACCTGTAATACGTTCGGAAACATCACCCAAAGCTGTCAATATTATAATAGGAACATCAGAAGATCTTCTGATTTCTCTTGTAACACCATAACCATCCATTTTTGGCATCATCACATCTAACACAACCAAATCAGGATTATACTTATTAAAAGCAGAAACCGCTTCTTCACCATCTTGAGCAGTATAAACATCATATCCTGCCATTTTTAAACGGGTTTCAAGAATTCTTCTGATACTAGCCTCATCATCAGCCAAAAGAATACGTTGACGATCTTCTGTCTCTGTAGGCATTTCCAAATTTTCTGTCATAGTCTTTTCCTTACTTACTTACTTTTAAAATCTTATACAATAGTTCATAAACACACGAAAAATATTACAAATTATATATTTTTCTATAGTTTTATAACATTATGTTACACTAATTTACAAAAAAAAGCAAGCGAAATTTTTAAAAATTTTATACTTTTACTATAATCTACATTCAAGAATTTGCCTAAACTTTTCAACATCCTCTTTTGTATCTATACCGATTGGCACAAAGTCAACAACAGAGGTTTTTATCCTCATTCCGTGTTCCAAAGCTCTGAGTTGTTCAAGGCTTTCAGCCTGTTCTAAAGGAGTTTGAGCAAGCGTAGTCATTGTTTCAAGAGCCTTACGTTTATAACCATAAATTCCTAAATGTCCATAAAAATCGGCCACTCCTGCATTTCTTTCAAACGGAATTTTTGAACGAGAAAAATATAGTGCAAATCCGTTTTTATCAATTACGCACTTGACAAGATTTGGGTCAATTATTTCATTTTCATCATGTAAAACTCTTATCAAAGTTGAAATATCCGCATTATCATCTTCTTTTACGTTTTTTATAACAGCGTCAATACTTTCAGGTTTTATAAGCGGTTCATCCCCTTGAAGATTGCAGATATAAGATATTTCGGGGTGTCTTGATACAACTTCCATAATTCTATCCGAACCACATTTATGATTTACAGAAGTCATTTCTACATCGCCGCCAAAAGACTTAACTTCGTTAAAAATTCGCTCATCATCTGTCGCAACAATAATCATATCCGCCAATTTAGATTGTTTTGCTTTTTCATAAACCCATTGAATAACAGATTTACCCATAACTTTAATTAACGGTTTACCCTCTAATCTTGATGAGCCGTAACGCGCCGGTATAATTATTGCAGTTTTTGACATTATTTTTTATTCCTCCAATATCTATCCACATTGATTTGCCTGATACCATATTTGTAAGCTACGATTAAAGAAACCAAAACAATAAATAAGATAATATAAACAATCGGATCTCCCGAAATTAGATTGTTATAAAAATTTATAAATGGCTGAAATATAACTTCCATTTAATCACTCCTTCTCACAACAAACGAAGTCCATTGATCCTGTTGAATTTCCTCAACAAGGACAAACCCCGATTTTTTATAGGCATCAATCACCATATCTCGTTTTTCATACAAAATTCCACTCAAAGACATCAATGCACCTGTTTTCATAATATTTTTCAAATCATCCATAATTTCAGCCAAGACGAAGTGCAAAATATTTGCACAAACAAAATCGAATTTATCTGTAATTTTATCGGCGGTGCCTAATTCAAAGGTACATTCGACAGAATTTTTCAAAGCATTTTCACGAGCAACATCAATAACTGTATCATCATTATCGCAGCCGTAGACATACTTTGCGCCCAATTTCTTAGCAAGAATTGACAAAATACCTGAGCCCATGCCGATATCAGCGACTTTATCATCTGTATTCATGTATTTTTCAAGGGCTTTCATACATAACTGGGTGGTTTGATGAGTACCGGTACCAAAAGCACAACCTGGCTCAAGTTTAATAACAACCTCATCCAATTTTGGTTCATATTCAATCCAATCAGGAACAACCGCTATCTTATCCGTAACATGAGTAACCGTCCAACTTTCTTTCCATTTTTTTGACCAGTCTTCATTCTTTTTTTGTTCAAGTGTAAAATTCCAAGAGCCCAAATCTTCTTCTGAAAGTCCGCGCGATAAAAATTCCATACGATGCAAATCTAAGACATTTTCAACGTCATAAAGCAAATCTTCATAATCTTGCGTATCATCTTTTAAAAATATCCTCAAAGTTCCTTCGGTTGTCGAAACCATTTCCAAATCCTTATAGGTTTCTTCAGCCATAACAACACCTTCACAGGAAAAGTTATCAAAAAATATTTCTGCGATAACATCTTCCAACTCAGGATTAATTTGCAAGCGTAATTCATAATAGATATCAGACATAATAAAATCCCTATAAAAAAACAGTAAAACTGAAGACTTTAAATTTCCTTTATTTTACCTTCTCTCAACAATGAAAAAACATAAGATTTAACGGTATGCTCACTGATATTAAGTCTTGCGGCAATTTCTTTATTATCATAATCCTTAGATAATAATTCAAGAATTTGTTCTCTTGTAGTTTTTTCCAAAATAAAACCTTTCTAAATTCAAGTACATTAGCAAAACAGAGATTAGGCAAACCTAATACCTATAGCACAATTATACAACTATAAAAAATAAAAGCAAATTATTAATAAAAGTTATCTCAAATAGAACTATAATATCCAAGTAGGATATCACTATCACAGACATAAGATTGGAGGTAGTTAGGGTGAGGTCTGGTCAAAGTTAAGCATTGAGGTCTGAGTGACCTTGACTTGTTATTGAAGCTGAAACAAGCTCAGTATGACAATACAAGGAAAACAAAGGGTTAAACGCGTGTGTCATCCTGAATTTATTTCAGGATCTTATAACCAGTCAAAATTTGCCAATACCTTTTCAGGCTCTTTATAAAATATCGCAACAATTCAACGATTGTAAGATGCTGAAACGAGTTCAGCATGACAATACAAGAAAAAAAAGTCAAACACACATGTCATCCTGAATTTGCGGATTTTCGGTAGGGCGACGACGAAGTCTAGCCCGTAAGGTGTCGGTCAGACGTTACTCTGCCGACACCCCAATAATCCAAGACAATTTCAGGATCTTGAAACATAGCAAAGGACACCAACAGCCCTGAAACGCGCCTCACATTAAACGGATATCACTTAGTTTTCATCCTCTGCTCGTCTTGTTCAGGGTAACACAGTCGGGAGTATTTGGTGAGAAAAGAGGGAGTAGACAAGGGTTTAACGCGGGTGTCATCCTGAATTTATTTCAGGATCTTAAACCATAGCAAAGAACTCCAACAGCAAGACCCTGAAATGCGCCTCACATTAAACGTATATCTCTTACGCTTTCATCATCTGCTCGGTTTGTTCAGGATAACAAAATTAGAAGTAAATTTTATCAAAACTTTCATTGCGAGTTGACTCATCAATAAAAAAAGGAAATAAGACTTCTGTCTTTATTTCCTTTTTTTCTAAATTAGGTGCTGGCAGCGCGGAGCGAGCAGAGGCTGTAAGGCGGGG
>CAMGGL010000140.1 GCA_946055575.1 uncultured Candidatus Melainabacteria bacterium | reverse complement strand
TATTTCCGCATACACATCATGTTCACCAATGACAAATAAATTACTGTCAACCTTCTTACACAAACATAATAAATCTTTCACATAGTATTTCTTTAATATATCTTCAATTATATTGCTTTTTAATTCATCAAAAGAGCTGAACTTTGCTATTTCTGAAAATTTAATTTTATCATCGTTGATTTGTTTTATCCAAAATTCAAAGTTATCGAACATACTTTTTCGCATTAATTCAAAAACACAAAAATCGAAATATGCCATAGTTTGTATGAAAGCTTGACGGTAGATGCACATTAGATTGTTTGTATCAAACAGATTTAACGAATTTAATATGTTCTGCAAATAATTACGATTATTATTTAATTCAATAAATTTGGATTTATAAAAATCATTTAATGCCATAGAAATTATTGCATATATTCTATCGTCATCGTTATCCAAAAATAAATATTTTTCTCCCTCTTGTTTATCTCCAAATAATATGAAATACACCTCAAGAAGTCCTTTTGCAGAATCATAAAGTTCATTTGTTTCCGTCTTGCCTTTTTTTACATTTTCAATAAGAGATTCATACAATCTGATTTCTGCTATGTTTTCTGGTGAAACAGAATCTTCAACTGTTTCAATTTTATCATTGTATTTTTCTAAATCAAATTCAATTTTTTCCTTTGTTATGTTCGCCTCTTCTCGAATTGCAGAAATATAATCGTTAACATTTTTTGAAGATAGCAGACCATCTATAGCATCAATTGGATGCACTTGTTCATCATTTGATTTGCACAAGTTAATAAACATATCAACAATGTGAGAAATATATTCGTTCACCGAAACAATATTATCCTTATAAGCTTTAATAATACTTTCCATAAGCACTCCAATTTAAAGAATTTGTTGTTTTAATGTTATCACAAAATGTAAAAATAATCAATTCAATTAAAAATATGTTATATAATGTGTGGTCCTAAAATACGGACTATCGTATTCAAAATCAGAAAACTATATTGAACAAAAGTTCTATAAGGTTATAATAAAATTTGAGATAGGGTTATGCAAAATTTAGAATCTAATAATATAAAACATTATTGCTTGCAGCGTGCATACAGCGCACCCAGTGGGAGCATTAGATGTTACACTAACAATAATAAACCCCTTATTCATTTAATGAACCAGGGGTAGTTCACCAAATGATCAGTAACAATATAAAAGGCCTTGGCATGAAAAAAATAGGTCGAAATTATCATGCCCTGTGAGCCGATTTGTGACCTCTTTATTTCTTCTTAAACAACTTACTTGGCTGTGGCTTAATCTGCGAATTTAACCCTTTGTTAAGCAACATAAAAATAGCCTCATAATACCCACAACGAACAGCTGTGCTGTTCGTATATATGCAAGTTTCGGCTTTGTTTTACGCCGGCCCAAATGGGCAGGCGAACAAAGCCGTCGGGCTAAGCCCATACCCCTATGTTTTTTGAAAGGATAATATTATGGCAAAACGAGAACACATTATCGCATTTCGAGTTACTGATAAAGAAAAACGCGAAATCGAAGATAAGGCAGCAATCAAATACGATTCTGTCAGTGCCTTTGCAAGAGATTGCACTGTCAATAAAGACATAATTGTTTTGCCCGGTATAACCGAGTTTGCCGAACAGCTTCGTGCTATCGGTAACAACCTTAATCAGTTAACCCGTGCAGTTAATAGTGGCTATGCTACCGTAATTGACCTAACCGAAATGCGTCAGGAGGTGGCAGATATATGGCAATCGTTAAATTCAGACATGCAAGCATACCTGTAAACATCGGAATTAGGTATATAACAAATCCTAATAAGACCGATGTGAAATTAATTTCGGGTAAGGATTGTATGACCGAGAGCGCTCAAAGCGAAATGGAACTTGTTCAAAAGCTATACACAGGCTCCGGAACTCGTTCGTATTATCATATGATACAATCCTTTTCTCCTGATGATGATTTAACTCCCGAGCAGGCTCACGAAATCGGAATGAAAATGGCAGAGCATTGCTTTCCAAATAATCAAGTTTTGGTTGCTACGCATCTTGATAAGAATTACTTGCATAATCATTTCATTATCAATGCAGTAAATCTTGATGGAAGCAAGATGCTGAATATGACTTATCAAAAAGGAATTGACATAAAGGAATACTCAAATGAATTGTGTCTGCAATATGGCTTGACTACAACCGAGGTAAAATCAAAGCGTAGTAATATGCCCGAGTGGAAGAAAAGACTCAAATATACATTAGAGGATGCACTATATAGTTCAACAACTATGGATGATTATATAAATTACCTGTGGAGAAAAGGAATAAGCGTTAAATATAACGAAGCAAATAAGTATATGACATACACCGATAAGGAGGGTCATAAATGCAGGGACAACAAATTATTTGACGAAAGATTTTTAAAAGAAAATCTTGAAATGTATTTTGATTTAGGCGGTAATTACTCTTTGATTGTTGAGGATTATTGCAATTACCAAACACCTAAAACAGGCAACTGCACAACAGGTCTTGCAGAAAGCATATTGGAAATGATTGCAGCATTGCCAACTCACACACCTAACTTTGATGATGGAAATTATTATTTTGAAGATGATGAGCTTGATAAAATTATTCAAAAAATGTGTGCACACGGAATCAGAATTACAAAAGCCCAGCTCTATCACGCTCGCAATGACATATACAATGCAGAGCAAAATCAAGACCAAGGCTTCGGATTATTTATGTAAAGGAGAATGAAATATGGATAACGAAATCATTGAAACAAAGAACGAACAAGAGATTGAATTCTTAACACCAATGGATGTTGCAAAGCTAATGGGATGCTCTATCCCAACAGCAAGAAAGCTATTCTATCGTGATGACTTTCCTTCATTAAGAATTGGTAAAAACCTAAAGGTGCTAAAGTCATCATTTATTGAGTGGTGTAGTACGAAGAAAGAATGATTGTTGTAAGATAAATCAGTTTATGATATAATTTATTCATGAAAGTGTAGGAGATGATATAATGAATATTGAATCGAGAATCAACACATTAATTGAATCAATTAATAAAAAAGGACTATTTGTATTAAAAGGCTTCAACAATTTATTCAAATTAGATTATTGCAAAATTAATTATAACAGAATAATTGATGTTGACATTATTAGTTTAATTAATAATAATGAAAATCTTGATATAGCACAGTTAATGTTGCGATTTAGTCAATTATCAAATTGTGAAGATAAATTCATTATTGAATATGAAACATTTCTGTTAATTGATAAAAACATCATTAACTTACTTAATAGCATGTCTTTTCCAATTCATATTATTAACAATAACCTCTTTTTCAGATACTATCCAATCATGGACAGAATCAGTAGAGAGATGTTAAAAGAAATTGATAATAACACTGCTGATAAAACAATGAACAATATTTATTCAGAGTATAACGTCATTGATGGAAAAATTTCTGTATTGTTTTCCGAATTAAATGTTGATTTTGATATACCAAATTATAATTTGTTTTCAGATAAATGCGAATTTAGTTATACAGATGGACAAGGAGCGATACAATATACATTTAATGATGATGAAAGCGTTTTATGTTCAAATATTTTACATATAATGGAAAATCACTCGAATTCAATTGTTTGTTATTTGGACAATTGCTCAAAGTCATACTTGGTGGAAAAATTAAAATTAATCTTAGGAATTGGTATTACTTTTAAAGTTTCAAACAAAAAAGTTGAAACTTTAGACATTGATTATTCTGAATTAGAAGAAATACTTCATAGACGAAACAAAGATTACAGTTTTAGAAAATTCAAGATTTATGACAATCCTGGTATTTCTACATCACAAATTGAAATTAGCCAAGGACAAGTAATCAATTCGATACTTACAAATGTTGAAAAAGCACAAGAAGGATCTTCGACTTATAATGATATATTTTTAACTGCTCCAACCGGTGCCGGAAAATCTGTAATGTTTCAGATACCTGCAATACACATTGCAGAAAAATATAGTTTACTAACAATTGTATTAACTCCACTTATCGGATTAATGAACGATCAAGTGGATAAAATAAAAGACTTAACCGATTGTGCTGCTACCATCAATTCTGATTATACTCCTGCAGAAAAAGAAATCATTCTCAATCAAATAAAAAATGGAGAAAAATCAATTTTGTATATATCTCCAGAAACATTATTATCAAATGGAGATATAACTTCACTGATTGGTGACAGAAAAATAGGCTTAATGGTTATTGATGAAGCTCACACTGTTGCAACTTGGGGAAAAAGTTTCAGACCGGACTATTGGTATTTGGGAGATTATATTAATTTTCTTCGAACAAAAAAAGATCATCGTTTCCCAATTGCTACTTTTAGTGCAACAATA
Organism: uncultured Candidatus Melainabacteria bacterium; assembly: GCA_946055575.1. Lineage (GTDB taxonomy): Bacteria > Cyanobacteriota > Vampirovibrionia > Gastranaerophilales > Gastranaerophilaceae > Zag111. The sequence continues at coordinate 284 of CAMGGL010000140.1, read as the reverse complement.
ACATATGGTGGCGATGATAATATGTACTATGATGTTATTGAAAGCTTAAAAATGAGACCAATTGATAGTTCTGTATTTATTGGAAGTGTTAGAAGGGATGACATATCTTTTGATATTGACACTCACGAAACGGACATAGATTATCGTTCTGAAAAAGAAAATATTGTTGTCAAAAGTCTTACTGAATTAAATACAGAAGGAAAGAAAGTAATTGCTTATTTCCCATTTAAAAGACATATTAACGATATCAAATCAAAACTACCAAAAGATGTAATTTCATCAAG
>CAMGGL010000139.1 GCA_946055575.1 uncultured Candidatus Melainabacteria bacterium | reverse complement strand
ATAAGTAATTTATTTTATAGAATACAAGCTAATACCATTAAAATTAAAGTTCCTATTTGAAAAGCCGTTGCCATATTTTGACTAAATTTATTACTGTCATATCGTTTTGCTGTTTTTTGAGCATTTATGGCACTTGATAATCTTGCTATACGTTCACTTTCCGTATCATTTGCAAAAACAGTACCAAAAACACTCGATTCAACTCGAGATAAACGTGTATCCATTGGTTCGTTTTCATATTTAGTTCTATATAATTTCTTTTCAATTGCACTTATATCTAAGGGTTTTGAGGGCTTGAAAACATTTGGAGTTGAAGAAGTATAATAATCATCATAATCAGAAGAATTCTGGTTATTCATCTGATTGTACATATCATAATCAAACGGATTACCATATGAATTTAAGTGATAATTTTCATCAAGCTTACCAATATCACCGTCATAAAACTGATTTTCCTGCTGTGCAATTTTATTAGCCATGAAATTTTGAGGTTTAATTTCTGCTTTCAAACGGTCGACACGAGTTGAAAGATCGTCACTATCGTAGGTTTTACCAAAAGTTTTTGTTTCCAACTTTGAAAGACGAGTTTTGATATTTTGATCTTTAAATTCTTTTTTAAAAACCTGCTGTTCCAATTCATTAATCACAGGATAATCAATTTTTGTACTTTCCACAGGTTCTTTTGCATAAACCCACGAATCTTCATCAGATGCAAATGTATCTTCTTTTGGCTCAATTTCTTGACCAATAACATCTGCAGCCAAATCTTTTTTTAATTTAGCTATACGATTTTGCAATTGTCCGGAAGATGCCTGACCATAAACTTTTTCTTCAAGGCGATTTACACGCGCGTTTTCGGCTTCATCAGAATAAGTATAACCAAAAATAGAATTCTCAATTTTGTCCAAAATTGCAGTATTTTGAGTTGCAAAAGCAGTTTGTAAAGTCATAGCAAATACTAAGAAGACAACTATTTTTTTCATAAATAAAACTCCTTAGTGTCAGAATAAGGTTATTTACAAACTAAACCTATTCATCAAATTAGGAGTTTTTAAAAAATCAAAATCAAATATTTTTTCGTAGCCTGACAGGACTATATGTTAAACATCATTAGCTGTCCCACGTAATCTTTTTAATTCTTCAAGTTCTTTTTGGTACGGAGAAATTGAAGTTACTTTTTCAATTATTGAAGGTAGTTTTTCAATAACATAATCAACTTCATCTTCAGTAGTAAATCTGCTCAAACTCCAACGAATACTCCCATGAATAGCCGTAAACGGAACATTCATTGCCCTGAGAACATGACTTGGCTCCAAAGAACCTGAAGTACAAGCAGAACCGGAAGAAGCGCAAATACCTAAATCTGACAAGTGGAGAAGAATTAACTCCCCTTCAATATATTCAAAACCTATATTGGTAGTATTTGGAACTCTATTCGCAGCACCGGTATTCAGTCTTGCATTATATATTTTATTTACGATACCTTTTTCAAGTTTGTCACGTAATCTTTTCACTTCGGTTAATTCGTATTTCAAACCGTCTGCGGCTAACTCTGCAGCTTTTGCAATTCCAACGATATATGGGACATTTTCCGTACCTGCACGTTTACCTCTTTCTTGGTGCCCGCCTATAATCAACGGAGTAATCATTGTTTTTGAATTTACATATAAAGCCCCTACACCTTTTGGAGCGTGGAATTTGTGACCTGAAATACCCAACAAGTCTACACCTGCAGCTTGTACATCAATAGGAATTTTACCTGCTGCTTGAACAGCATCAACGTAGAATTTTGTATCCTTATTTTTAGATTTAATTATTTGAGAAATCTTTTCTATCGGATTTATAACACCGGTTTCGTTGTTTGCCCACATAACGGAAACTAAAGCGGTATCTTCATCAATTTTACTTTCAAGTTCTTCAAGATTGAGTTCACCGTTTGAATTTACACCGATATAGTCAACTTTATAACCTTGCTTTTCCAAAGATTTATAAACATTTAATACACAAGGATGTTCAACTGAAGTTGTAATAATGTGTTTTTTTGTTTTGTTATAATTCAAGACACCACGTATCGCAGTATTTGCACTTTCTGAACCGCAAGAGGTAAAAAGAATTTCTTTTTCATCATTTGCATTAACAAAATCTTTAATAACACTGCGAGCCTGTTTTATAGCAGTCGAGGACTTTTTTGCAAAATCATACATACTCGACGGATTAGCGTATTCTTCTTTAAAATACGGCAACATAGCCTCTAAAACACGCTCATCTACCTTTGTTGTCGCATTATTATCCAAATATATAAGTTTATTTACCATATTATTTCACCTCAATAAGAGTGACATCTGTGCCCAAAGAATTTTGTAAAACCTTTTCGGCAAAATTTTTGAGTGTCATTGTAGAATTTTTACAACCCGAACATCTACCTCTTAATTTAACATAGATACTTTTGTTTTTAATATCCACCAACTCGATATCTCCTCCATCTTTTTGAAGTTCAGGAGAAATCTGCGTTTCGATAACATTATTAACTTTTAAAATCCATTGAGTAGGAGTAAGTTTTTCTATCTCTGACTTTTGTTTATTATAATAAGTATCTATAATATCCTGAATTGCAGCTTTACATTTTCCGCAAGCCCCACCGGCTTTGGTATAATTTGTAACTTCTTCTACGGTTTTCAAACCGTTTTGTTTAATTGCATCCCAGATAATATTTTCGGTAACCTGAAAACATGTACAAACCATTTTTTCTTTCTTTTCAGTACCGTAATATTCATCTCTAATTTCATCAAGGTCAACATAGCCGTCAGCAGAATACTTTTTCAGAGCATCCTCAAGCGCTTCATAACCCATAACTGAACAGTGCATCTTTTCCGGAGGTAAACCGCCAAGTTCATCTGCAATATCTTTATTTGTAATTTTTCTGACTTCATCAACGGATTTTCCGATAATCATCTCAGTCAGAATACTTGAACTTGCAACAGCAGAACCGCAACCAAAAGTCTGAAACTTTGCATCTGTTACAATATTATCTTTTATTTTTAAATATATCTTCAACTGATCACCACAAGTTAAAGAACCGGCAATTCCAACTGCATCCGCATCATCAATTGAGCCGACATTTCTGGGGTTTCTGTAGTGATCCATTACCTTTTCTGAATAATCCCACATAAGTTTTCCTTTCCTGTTACTTTATATTTTAACTCAAAAATAAAGTTTTGCAGGTTAGTTAATTATTATTTAATAATTTTAAAACAGCGGGACTTTTCATCCCGCCGTTCAAATTGTTAATATCTTTCAAGATATTTATCAAGTTCCCACTGAGAAACATAAGTTCTGAACGAATCCCATTCTTTTTTCTTTGCTGTCATAAATTCTTTGAATATATGTTCCCCTAATGCCGCCTTTGCAACAAGAGATTTATCCATACAATCCAAAGCTTCTGCAAGACTGCCCGGTAGAGAATCAATTCTCTGTTTTTTACGTTCTTTAGAAGTCAACTTGTAAATATTACTTTCAACAGGTGCCGGCGGGTCAATTTTATTTCTTATACCATCCAAGCAAGCCTCTAAAATTGCAGCAAATGCCAAATACGGGTTACAAGCCGGATCCGGAGATCTCAACTCAACCCTTGTTGAAATACCTCTTTTTGCCGGAACTCTTAACAACGCACTTCTGTTTGCCAAAGACCAAGCTAAATATACCGGAGCTTCATATCCGGGAACAAGACGTTTATAACTGTTTACAACAGGGTTTGTAATTGCGGTTATACTTCTAACATGTTTTAACATACCACCAATTGCATACTTTGCGGTATCAGATAATTGATATTCTGATTTTTCGTCATAAAAAGCGTTTTTATCATCCTTGAACAAAGAAACATTACAATGCATCCCCGAACCGTTTATGCCAAATATAGGTTTTGGCATAAATGTTGCATGCAAATTATGTTTTGCTGCAATCGCCTTAACCGCAATTCTAAATGTTGTGACATTATCCGCCGCAGTTAAAATATCTGCATATCTGAAATCTATTTCGTGCTGACCATCTGCAACTTCATGGTGAGATGCTTCAATATCAAACCCCATTTCCTGCAAAGTTAAAACAATATCAGAACGCACATCTTCCCCCAAATCTTCCGGACCTACGTCATAATATCCGGCACTATCTTGAGTTTCAGTTGTTACATTACCGTTTTTATCTTTAGAAAACAGGAAAAACTCAGCTTCCGGTCCAATATTCATTGAAAATCCCAATTTCTGAGCCGCTTCCATTACCCTTTTTAAATTGCATCTCGGACAGCCCTCAAACGGTGTTCCGTCAGCATTATAAATATCACAAATCAATCTTGCAGCATTTATTCCGTTTTGATTTCTCCAAGGTAAAATTTGAAAACTATTGATATCAGGGTAGAAGAACATATCAGAGGTTTCTATACTTCTGAACCCTTTAATAGATGAACCGTCAAGCATAATTTCGTTATTTAAAACCTTGTCAATTTGCTCCGATGGAACAGACATATTCTTAACCTGACCATTTATATCAACAAACTGAAGTTTTATAAATTTAATATTATATTCTTTTATCAGCTCTTTTACTTCATCTCTGGTAAATTGTTTTCCATCTAATCTTTTGTGTGTAAATTCTGTCATAAAAACCTCTTTCTTTAATATGGATTACTTCTCAAGTTTAAAAACT
>CAMGGL010000138.1 GCA_946055575.1 uncultured Candidatus Melainabacteria bacterium | reverse complement strand
TAATTATATATTTTTTATTCTTATAGAAAATTACACCATATGTATTTATTTTTTCCTCGAAAAAACAATTTATATGTACACCCAAGGCATTAGCAATTTCATAAAGTGTCGAAACTGTTGGATTACCATTAATTGAACGACTAAGTGATTCTGGTGTTACACCAATTTGCTCTGCAATATTTTTTAATTTAACACCCTTTTCTTTACAAACTTTTTTGATATTAAATGCTAATTTATTCATAAAAACACAAAATAAAATGATATTTATATATAAATAAATATTAAAAATAAATAAAATGTCTAAAATTATACCTTTTACAAAAGTTATTTTACAATGCAGAAAAGTTCATGGAGATAAATACAACTATGTTGAAGAAAGTTATAAAGGAGTTAAATTTACAATGGATATAATATGTCCAATACACGGTAAATTTACGCAAAATGTTTATAAACATATAAAAATGGGTCATGGTTGTCCAGAATGTGGAAAAATTAAATCTATTAGTAAAAATATTCATAGAGTAAACAAAACAAATAGTCATAAAATATCTTTTGAAGAATTTAAAGCAAAAGCAATAGAAAAATATGGTGATAAATTTATTTATGACGAAAAATCATTTAAAAACATGTCAACACACATGAGAATATATTGTAAAGAAAAAGATATTAATGGAAAAATTCATGGATGGTTTGAACAGACACCAAAGCAACATTTAAAAACAAAATTTGGATGTAAAAAATGTGCTGATAAATATAATACATTAAGACAAAACTATACATTTGAAATATTTGTTAAAAAATCTAATGACATTCATGGAGATACATATTCTTATAACAAAAATTACGGATATCACGGTTATTCAGTTAAAATACCAATATATTGCAAAAAACACGGAGAATTTTGGCAAACACCAAATGAACACTTACAAGGATATGGATGTCCTATTTGTGGGCATAAAAAAGCAGGATTGTATAGAAGAATGAAAGTTGAAAAATTTATAGAAAAAGCAAAAATAGTACATGGAACAAAATATAATTATGAAAACATAAAACAATTAGAAACTCTTCGTTCGTATATATATCCGATTTGTCCAAAACACGGTTCTTTTAAAATTATTGCCCAATATCATTTAGATGGTGTAGGATGCCCTTTATGTAACGAATCTAAATTAGAAAATCGAGTTAGAAGTATTTTAGAAAAAAAGAATATAAAATATGTCTATGAACAAAAATTTGAATGGTTAAAATATAACGCACCAATGTCTCTTGATTTTTATCTCCCTGATTATAATGTTGCAATTGAATGCCAAGGAGAACAACATTTCCATCCTGTAAATTTTGGTGGCTGTTCTAAAGAAGAAACAGAAATTAATTTCAATAAAATATTAAACCGTGATAAATTTAAAAAAACATTATGCGAAAAACACAACATACCAATATTTTATGTAAATTACGATGATATAATAAATGAAAAATGCAATGAAATAATAGAAGCTATAACACACGAAAAATAACAAATATAATTCAACAATGTGAATTAACCAACAACTTCTTCAATTCTTTTTTTTAGAAATTTCAAAATAGCCTTTAACAAGTTCAATGCCAATAAATCTTCTATTGTTAATAATTGACATTTTACCAGTTGTCCCACTACCCATAAACGGGTCAAATACTAAATCACCCTCATTTGTCCAAGTTACAATTTGGTCTTCTGCCAACTTGTCAGGAAACACAGCAGGATGCCCCGTTTTTTGACCACCAAGCGTATATGTAAAAATATTAGGGTGATACTTGGTATCTTTTGTTTTCATAAAAGTTTTACCCTCAGGTGCTCTCATCGCTTGTTTCTTGTCTAACAATGAACGTCTTTCATTACCATAACTTTCAACCTTTCCTGCATTCTTACAAGGAATCATAATGGGATTAAATGTCTTTGGTTTACCTTTTGAGAAACAAAACATATATTCAAATGACTGTTCATATCTGTTATGTGTCAAAGGAATATAGTTTGCTTTTTGAAAAATCATCGTATCATGCAATCTGAAACCAATTTCCATGAAATAAAGTGCTTGTTTAAATGAAGTACCTGTCTCAGAACCATTCCTTACTTGGTCATTTACAACCCATATAACAACACCGCCATCAGCAGTTATTTCATATAGTTTGTTAGCCACATCCTTAAATTTCTCAAAATCCCACGTCACTTTATTTTCATAACTTCTAAGGTTATCATAAGGTGGACTTGTAACAGTCAAATCCACCTTAACACCTTTATCTATTATTTCCTGCATTACTTCTATGCAGTCACCATTATAAATCTCACAATTGTTATTAATTTGCATAAATTAACTTTTTATTTATTTTACCTAAACCTTTTTTCATCATATGGATAAACGCTCAAATTTTCCCAAAATACATAATGACATTCACCACCATCCATTGTTGCATCAACATAACAAAACATTTCTTGTATTTGTTCGTCTATTTCCTCTTCATTGTAACCATCTTCTGCCAATTCCTCTCTCATTTGGCCAATATAATCGTCACAGAAGAAACTATCATCACCTTCTTGGTCAAGATATGCTACAACTTTTTCAAGAGCATCTTCTTCTGAAGAAGCATATGCACCAAATGCAGGAAGATAATATCCTCTACCTGGCCAAAGTCTTACCATCCAAGCCTTATCAGAAGCACCACTTTCTGCATCATTTACCCATGTAACATCATCTTTTTCAAGCGTCCAACCACTTACTTCATTTATTTTATTTTCTTTTAAAACCTTTTTTACAGTCTTAGTAATCAGATTTCTAAGTTCTGATTCTGTTAATCTTATTGTTTGTTTCATGATTTTACAACAAATATTAATACATTATATCAATTATAAATAGTTTCTTTTGTATTGAAAACATCATAAATGTCACAGTTTCCGTTACGGCACATATCAAGCATTACAAATTTAGTCTTATCAACAAATTGCACGTTATGATAATGAAAATGTCCATAGAACCACATATCAAGGGTGTGACCGTCTGTTTTAAGTTTATTATAAACCTTATCCATTACCTCACGCTCATTGTCAATATCACGTTCAAGGTTTTCATCTTTGGATAACCAATAGCCAATATTTTCTTTTCCAAAGGGTTTTGTGAATGACGGACATGTATGGGTACAAACAATATCAATGTTTATGTTATTTAGTTTTAATTGTGACAATTTATCCTCGTCATAATAACAAGGTTCATCATCCCAATATACTTGCTGACATAACTTCTCAGCTTCATTGGGAGTGCAACCATGATAAATAGAATATTTCAAAGCATTTTCCTTTAAAACCAATTGTCTATATGTTCTGTCAATTGAAATTGCACCACCGATACACAATACATTATATAAAGGTGTCTGTATGACGGAATAATCAGGAATTGTCTTAAAGCATTTTCTGTTGATTAAACGTTTGTCAAAATATTTTGGACAATTACCAGTAAAATATACTTTTCCGTTTAATTCGACAAGAAAATTTGACAATTTTGTTGTCAAACAAAAAACTTTGTCGTTATATTCTTTTTTAACAAACTTTTTATTATTTATCATTATTTTTGACAAATTATTTTCACAAATATTTAAACGATAATCGCCACGACAATCTTTTATTAATGATGTTCTGTACCCACACATTGAAAATAATGGCTGAAACGATAACAAAGAATTATATTTGCCAAACAATATGTAATTTCCTTTTTGTTTTAAGCAAGTGCCGTTTGCCTTAATCAAAGTATCAGTAAATATTTTTAATTGGCGATACGATAACTCATATAGCCAAGAAGGTAAAATATTTTTATCATTTAAATAAATCTGCATTTTTTTTGAAAACTCTGCATGAAGTCTAAATATATTTTCTGCTTTTGCTTTTTTAACTTTTTTGTCTTTTATTATTGTCTCTTTGTTAATTCTTTCACGTACAGAACAAGTATAATTTACTTTTAATCTTTCTAAACAATCTTTAATTTCTTGTATATATTTTTCTTTAGACTGTGAAATGCAATAATAGCCGTATTTTTTATTATCTACATAACCGTCTGTCATTAACCATGCAACAATACGTATCTCGTCATCTTTAATGTCATAATCATTTTGATTAATTTTTGCGCCATGTATTATATGACATCTTTTTGTTAAACCATATGTTTTAAATTCGGTAGTCTTAATATAATCATATTTATCATCATATTTTACTAGATGTCTATGATTTGAAGTGCATTCTATATGAAGAGATTGCCCCTTTTGCTCATATATTTCTTTAGAGTTCCTAACAATAATATCATCAATAGAATGCCATTCAGACATTTCATTGTTAACGTTAAAAGATAAAATTTCATCATCTAAAGTTAACTCATTATAATGTAAGAAACCTCGTTTAGTAAATACCCTTGTGTCTTTGGATAAACAGTCGTGATTACCCCTAATAAAAATAAATTCACAATTAAGTTCGGAGGCTGTTTTTGATAGTTTATTGAAGATTTTGGAATAATATTCTTTCTTATTAAAGCCAAAACCAATATCGCCACACACAATATAGGCAGTATCTTTGAAATTCGTTTTCTTCATTAAACTTTGCAGTGAATTAAATTCACCATGTATATCACCAACAAAACAAATGTTGGGTTTATCAATATTAAAAATGTCTATCAATTTTTTCTTGTTCATTTTTTTGATACTGTCTATAAATAGTTCTGTTTAATCAATAATGTCAACTGTAATTCTAATTTTCTTACCCAATAGATTATC